>NZ_JBNFXP010000005.1:0-231804 GCF_052877535.1 Vibrio sp. PNB23_22_6
TCCCTGGGAGTATTTAGCAAGGTGTGAGAATAGGAAAAACTCTAAGTTAGAGTGCCACTAATCCAGGGAGGGTTACAGTATCTTAAGATCAAGGTTAAGTGTTCGAATCTTTAGCTAGAAGGCATGATTTTTCTGGATTTAAACAATAAGCGATTAAGCCACCTAGCAAGTTCAACATGAACCCATGTAAGCTAGGATGACGTAGAGCGTAAATTTAATAGCGGTGGTTCAATGACACTAAATGAAACCGAAGCGACCTAGTTTCCTAATTGGCGAGGTTGTATGAAAGCAAAAATTGAAGTTGACGTAAAAGGGCGCAAGAGCGTAGTTGATGCCTGTACCGAGCCTTGTGCGATAGAAAAAGGTATGCGGATTTTGGGTTCAAAATGGAAGGGCTCAATTATCTATCATCTGAAAGATGGTCCAGTGAGATTCAATGACCTTTCAAGAATGTTGGGCGGTGCAAGCAAGAAGATGGCGACCAGCGTTTAAAAGAACTAGAAAGTGAAAAAATGGTAATACATTGTGTGCTCAATGGAAAACCACTGGTAGTCAGTAACGACCTCACCGAGTTTGGGCACAGTGCGTTAACGATTCTTGATGAGTTGAGAAAATGGTCTGAAAGCAACAATGTCCAGCTTAAATAGTGTGAGCAACATCCATCAATTCCCCTCTGTAACGTAACAAGGCAACCAAAACGGTTGCCTTGTTGTCTTTCGAACTGGAGGTTCAGTAGTCTAGCGTGCCACGGATAGGGTAGTGGTTCTCTGGGTTACGAATCCATGCCAAACCTCGGGTCAGTGCACCGAGTTCTGGTCTTACAAATGGGTTATTGGATAGATCAACCACGTGTAAGTTGCCGTGCTCATTGACGACAAACAACCCCGGCTCTGCAAAGTTATGGTCGGTTTCGGCTTCAGAGCGTGGTAGAGAAATATAAAGCCCTAACGTCTTCATTTGTTGCTCAGTAAGACCATAGGCGATTGGAAAGCTGATATCGAGTTTTTCCAGATGCTGCTCTAATTGCTGTTTTGAATCGCCAGAGACCGCCAAAATATCAACGCCTGAGTCACTAAATGCTTGTTTATAGTTCTCAACTTCATTCAGGTATTTAGTGCAGAGTGGGCAATGCTTACCACGATAGACAAACACCGCTTGCCATGTTGCATCACCTTGAGGCTGGCCTAGCTTGACTTTGGTTCCATCCAGCTTTGTTGCCTCTAATGTAGGGAACGTGTCACCCGCTTTGAGTTTTTGTGAGTATGTCATCTCGGCTCCTAGGATTGAAGTCACAACTGATTAGAAAAAAGATAGGATACTAAAAAACAAGTTGCAACCAGTATGCTTTTAGTAACCTAGCTTTGTAATCAAATACTTTTTCACTGAGAGAGAAGAAGGGTTTTGCACAATTTAAAGGTGCTTTGAACAAGCTTAACCAAGGCATCTCGGCATTGAATTTGGCATCGCTCTTGGTCATGCGTTCAAGCCGCTTATCCAGTTTACTTGTGATAAATAGTGTGAAACCGTTACATGATTAGAACAAAAGCCAAAACCTACTAGTCTTCATTCGCCTGAGCCATTAAATCAGTTAAGATCAGTTGGTAACCTTCTACTGGATGTCCGCCAGAAACATAATGTTCTCTGTTGAACATCACCGTTGGCACACTAGATACGCCCATTAATTTAGTAACCCACCAGTGAATGGTGGTATGGCCCACCATCACTCCGTGCTCAAGTTGTATCTCTTCAATCTCTCGATATCTGAGCTTGTAAGCGAGATAGTAACGAATAGCTTCAGAGGGAAAATGGCAGCCTTTAAACATTAAAATACAGACTGTTAGTGAGTTTTGGACGAAATCTAACCTAAATCACCGTTATTTTCGATAGTTCCCTTAAATCGGAATGCCGCTATGGAATTTGAAATCATGGTCTGGCGTGGCGATCAGATCCGCCTCTATGCGGCCAAAATAAGCCACCCGTTCGCTGATGTCTTTCCCTGCGATTTGCTCTGCCAGAATCAAGTAGTCTTGGTAGTGACGGGCTTCTGAACGCAGCAACGAAACATAGAACTTGGCGATGTCTTCATCCATATGTGGTGCAAGCTTCGCAAAGCGCTCACAAGAACGCGCTTCAATATACGCACCGATGATGAGCTTATCGATTAAGGTGTCTGGCTCATGGGTTTTCATGTGCGAGATTAATCCCTTCGCATAGCGACTTGCTGGGATGTTTTTGTATTCTACGCCGCGACTATCCATGATTTCTAATACTTGGTAAAAATGGTGCAACTCTTCTTTTATCAGCAATACCATTTTATCAATCAGATCTTGGCTGTATGGTGAATCTGATTTGGCGATGATGGCCTTGGAAATATTGCTCTTACCTTTTAATGTCTCTAGCGATCCTGTTTTACGGTAAGCAAAGTCTTCGTATGGTTTGAACCAATCGAGTAGGGTGTGTGAGCTGGCTTTGTCGACTGCGTACTTACGGATTAAGAACATGGCGGACTGGCCCGCTTTGAGTTCACACAGTAGGTGGTCTAATAAAATGGTTTGAAGGTTTTCAGGCTTCTTTGCTTCCTCAACCCATTCATCTGGGGTGCTGCATTGCAAAAATCGGTTAATTGGAGCAAGAAGATCCTGATAGGCATCGAGATTAATCATTTTTATTTCTGGTACTTTACATTATAAATGGGTTTATCCAACTCAGGTCTTAGACTGAAAGAAAAGTAGGATAGAAAAAAGGCTGCAAAAGCAGCCTTTTCATCGGAAACTAGTGGAGGATATTACCACTTTTTCTTTTCGCCGAAGAGCACATCCATATCATTGTCACGTTCTTTATCGACAATCTGCTGCTTTTCCGCGTTGCTTTTATCTTGGCGTTTTTTGTCTAAATCGCCTAGCAGTTCTTCAAGCTTTTGTTTTGCTTTAATTGAGTAAGCGTCACTCTTGGTGCTTAGCGCATCAATCCCTTTTCGGAGCAATTGCAGAGCCGTACCAGGTTGGCCGCGAGCGATTGAGTCATTAGCCCGCTTAATCACGTTCTCAATGTTGATGCGAATTTGTATGGTTTCTAGGCGTGCATTTTCAGTAACGTAAGTCTGCGTATCAAGGCGACCTTTATTGTGTTCATTACGGATAGTGTCTCGCAAGCGCTTAACCAACTTAAGCATTACGATGGCTTGTTTATCACTACTTGGTAATTTGAAAGTGGTACTTTCTCCGCCTTGGTCATTATCCTGAAGTTGCTCAATTTGTTGTTTCATATTGCTCACGCGCTGAACCAATTGTTTATTCCTTGGGTCGAGATCTCGCATGTTTTCTAGCGCGTCTAAAATGCGGTTATTGAGACACAGCAGTAGCTCCTTGCTAAAAGGAATATGGTGGGCGTGACTAATAAGTTCTTCAGTACCGTCAATCAGTGCTACATAGCGAGCGGATTCCTGTCGTTTCGCGGTCTCTACTTTTACCTTGTGCTGCAACATAATATTATAGCCAAGGATCAAAACCAATAGGATGGCTACCAAAGCGATTATTAAACCAATATTCATATCTTTGTGTCTGCTTGTTACTTTACGGCTAGTGTTGAAGAATACATGATTCTTATCATGCTCGGCACCATATTTATTTGATTATTTAGTCTTAAACACATTTTGTTGCGCAAAGAGCGAAAAAAGGTCACCAGATTGATGCAAACGGATGACCAAAAGGCGCGTATGTGGTTAATGAGCTCGTCCAATAGCATTGAGCTATAAGTTAGAAATTACTGTTCATTTAGTTTCGAAAACGTTATAACTTATCATTATATCGGTGAGTGTTTTGATGTGTGTTGTTGTACACCTAACTTCACGGTAAATATGACGTTTTATCTCGACAACATGAGTAAGGGATTACGATGAAGCTGCAACAACTGAAGTATATCGTTGAGGTTGTAAATCATAACTTGAATGTATCGGCCACGGCAGAAAGTCTTTATACGTCCCAACCAGGGATCAGTAAGCAAGTTCGCTTGCTAGAAGATGAGTTAGGCATTCAAGTTTTTGAGCGAAGTGGCAAGCACTTAACTCAGGTAACGCCTGCAGGTGAAGAGATTATCCGAATCTCTCAAGAGGTCCTGGCACGAGTGGAAAGCATTAAAGCAGTAGCGGGAGAGCATACTCATCCAGAGATGGGGACGCTGAATATTTCTACCACGCATACTCAAGCGCGTTATGCTCTGCCAGATGTGATTAAGGGTTTTACAGCGCGTTACCCGAAAGTGTCTCTGCATATGCATCAAGGTACACCATCACAAATGTCTGAAGCGATTGCAAAGGGCACGGCCAATTTTGCCATTGCGACAGAAGCTCTCCACCTTTATCAAGATGCAATCATGCTGCCTTGTTATCACTGGAATCGTTCCATCGTGGTACCAAAAGATCATCCGTTAGCGAAAAAGGATACGATAACGATTCATGATTTGGCGGGCTATTCGTTAGTGACATATGTCTTCGGTTTTACTGGCCGATCTGAGCTAGATACGGCGTTTAATCGTGAAGGGCTAACACCACGCGTGGTATTCACGGCGACCGATGCTGATGTGATAAAAACATACGTTCGTATGGGTATTGGTGTTGGCGTGATTGCGAGCATGGCGGTCGATGAAGAGCAAGATAGCGATTTGGTTGCAATCGATGCAAGCCACTTGTTCGGTGCAAGTACAACCAGTATTGGCTTCCGCCGAGGCACTTTCCTTCGCTCTTACATGTTCGATTTTATGGAACGTTTTGCGCCGCACCTAACTCGCCCTGTGGTAGAGCAAGCGATCTCGTTAAAGTCCAACTCTGAAATTGAAGAGATGTTTAAAGACATCGAGCTGCCAGTCAGATAACGCTTCATTCATGTATTGATTCCCTCTACAATCCGGTTCTCAGTGTAGGGGGAACTATGAAAACGCAATTTCAATTCATTAATGACTGCTTAATCGAAAACCAATCGTTATGGCGATTTGAGCCGTTTAAATGTAGTTTGCGTTCATCATTACCTTGGCAAGAAAAGCACCCAGAGCTTTGCCAATGGTTGGACTGTCTTTCCCCTTCTCAAATTGAACAGCTTAAAGCTGAACCAGAACAGGTTTTCGCTGAGATCAGTGCGTTTCTGCCCGGTATCCAGTCGCTTTCTAAATACGCCAATCTTGAAGTGATGTCTTTAAACGGGCTCGAACTTCAGCGGGGGCTAGAGAGTGGGATCCCAGGCCGTAAGTTGGAGCAAATCAGCGCGATGGGTGAGGCGGCGATTCAACACCATCACGGTGAAGAGTGGTTGGAATGGTGCTCCGGTAAAGGCTATTTAGGCCGAATCTTAACAACACAAACTAACCAGCCGGTGACAAGTTTTGAGTTTCAACAAGCGCTCTGTGAATCTGGGCAGCAAGCCGCCGATGAGCAGCAATGGAAGATGACCTTTATTCAAGGTGATGCGTTTGATGCCAAAGCAAAAGCAGTGTTCAAGCCCACCCAACACGCAGTCGCTTTGCATGCCTGTGGTGATCTTCATGTCCGTTTAATGCAATACGGCTGCGAACGCGGTGTGGCAGCAATGACGATTTCACCGTGTTGCTATCATCTGATTCAAGAAGCGCAATACCAGCCGTTATCAGAGCTGGGTAAAGCATCTTCACTTACGCTTTCTAAGCAAGAACTACGTATTCCTTTGCAACAAACAGTAACGGGTGGTGAACGCGTGCGTCGTCATCGCCAGCAGGAAATGGTGTTTAGACTTGGTTTTGATTTAATTACTCGTCAATGGCTTGGCTTAGAGGGCTACCAACCAGTGCCGAGTATTCGTAAGTCTCAGTTAAGTGATGGTTTCGAATCTTTATGTCGTTGGGCTGCGAAGCAAAAAGGGATCGAGTTCAATCAAGCAATCGATTTTGAGGAGGTTGAAAAGCTAGCTGAAAAACGCTTCTGGCAGATGGAGCGAATGAGTTTGGTTCAGTTAGTGTTTCAACGACCGCTAGAAGTTTGGCTTGCTTTGGACAAAGCACTTTATCTTGAAGAACGTGGTTATCGTGTCAGGTTGGCAGAATTTTGCGCTAAATCGATCACGCCTCGAAATATTTTAATTTCATCTTATAAGGTTTTGGCATAACTAATAGCTAAATGCTCTATATAAAAAACCCATCCTAAGATGGGCTTTTGTAAACAAAACGTGACATTTTATGAGCTATTTTGTCATTAGTTGAACATTGCAATCCCTAGTGCAGGCTCAACGTATTCTAGATCGAAGCTCTCAGCCACTTCTTTACAAGTCACTTTACCGTGGATAACGTTTAAACCTTCCAAGAAGCCTTTGTCGTCAAGGAGGGCTTCACGGTAACCCTTATTCGCTAGCTTCACGATGTAAGGCAGTGTTGCATTATTCAGGGCGAATGTTGAAGTGCGAGCAACCGCACCTGGCATGTTCGCCACACAGTAGTGTACTACTTCGTCAACCACGTAAGTTGGTTCTGCGTGAGTGGTTGCATGTGACGTTTCGAAACAACCACCTTGGTCGATTGCGACGTCAACCACTGCTGCGCCTGGCTTCATTTTCGCGATGTGCGCTTTTGTTACCAGTTTAGGTGCTGCGGCGCCAGGGATAAGGACTGCGCCAATCACGAGATCGGCTTCCAGAACGTGCTTCTCGATCGCGTCTTCAGTAGAATAAACCACTTTAGCTCGGCCTTGGAATTCCTCGTCAAGTTTACGTAGCGTATCAACGTTTCGGTCTAGGATGGTAACATCTGCACGAAGGCCGACTGCCATACGAGCGGCGTTCGCGCCAACGACGCCTCCGCCAATAACAACGACTTTCGCAGGCTCAACACCAGGGACGCCACCTAATAGTAAACCACGGCCACCGTGTGATTTTTCTAATGTTTGCGCGCCAGCTTGGATAGACATCCGACCTGCCACTTCTGACATTGGTGCCAACAGTGGCAAACGACCCATATTATCTGTTACAGTCTCATATGCTATACAGACAGCTTTGCTCTTGATTAGCTCATCAGTTTGTGGAAAATCTGGTGCAAGGTGTAAATAAGTAAATAAAATCTGTCCTTCGCGGAGCATTGCTCTTTCGACAGCTTGAGGTTCTTTTACTTTTACGATCATGTCTGCTTGCGCGAAGACGTCAGCAGCAGTAGGGAGAATGGATGCACCTACAGCGATGTAATCATCGTCTGAAAAACCGATGCCGGCACCAGCATTGGTCTCAACAAAAACTTGGTGACCATGTGAGATAAGTTCTCTCACGCTAGCTGGGATCATGCCCACTCGGTATTCGTGGTTTTTGATTTCCTTTGGTACGCCAATGATCATCCTGTATCCTCTTCATAAAATGGTTGTATTAACTGTTTGTAGGGTGTTATTGTCGAATTAACAACTAGTATAGTTGCAGATTTGTGAAATTTGGCACCAAATATTAAAAAGTTGTAGTATATTTATTTGCAAGGAAGTAAAAAGGTGGAATAAAAAATGGCAGACAACTATAAAAAGCCGTCCAAGGAACTAGACCGTATCGACCGCAATATCTTAAATGAGTTGCAGAAAGATGGTCGTATTTCAAATGTTGAGCTTTCTAAGCGTGTAGGACTTTCTCCAACGCCGTGTTTGGAGCGTGTGCGTCGCTTAGAGCGTCAAGGCTATATCACAGGGTACACTGCGCTACTTAACCCGCAGTTTCTTGATGCATCACTATTAGTATTCGTAGAGATTACGCTTAACCGTGGTGCGCCAGATGTATTCGAACAGTTTAATGCGGCTGTTCAAAAACTAGACGACATTCAAGAGTGTCATCTTGTGTCAGGTGATTTCGACTATCTTCTTAAAACCCGTGTATCAGATATGGGGGCTTACCGCCGACTATTAGGTGATACGTTGCTGCGTTTACCAGGTGTTAATGACACACGTACTTACGTAGTAATGGAAGAAGTGAAGCAATCTAACCAGCTTGTGATCAAAACTCGTTAATTTATTGCAAAGAAAGCGGAATATCCTTCCGCTTTCGCTATAGAGTAATTGGGTTTTTCTCTTTGATATGGTTAAATCAATTTACCGAGCGGCTTAGTGCCGCTCGGCATGTTTTTATTTATTCCTAATTCATTTCCATACTCAAGTTGATTTATGTTCAAAGAGAACGAAAAGAAAGTCGAAACCATCATCAAAACAAGTGAAGAGCCTCAGACTTCACGTTTAAATGGCTTCCAACGTTTAAAAGAGTGCTGCTTTATCGTTGGCGTTCTTAGCTCGGTATTGCTTGCCGTCGCACTATTCACTTTTAGCCCAGCCGATCCGTCTTGGTCTCAAACTGCTTGGGGCGGTGAAATTGATAACGCTGGTGGTCTGTTCGGCGCTTGGCTTGCCGACACACTCTTTTTTACCTTCGGTTCACTCGCATACCCATTACCTTTTCTGTTAACCGCAGGGGCTTGGGTCATTTGCCGTAAGCGTGGCGAGGACGAACCTATTGACTTAATGCTGTGGGGCACTCGTCTACTAGGTTTAGTTATCCTTATTCTTACCAGTTGTGGTCTTGCTGATATCAACTTTGACGACATTTGGTACTTCTCGTCTGGTGGCGTTGTTGGTGACGTTCTCACCAGTCTAGCGCTACCTACACTGAATGTGCTGGGTACGACGCTTGTGCTTCTTTTCCTATGGGGAGCAGGTTTTACTTTGTTTACAGGTATCTCTTGGTTGAGCATTGTTGAGTGGTTAGGTGACAGTGCACTGGCTTTAGTTGGTGTGGTTGCAAACAAAGTTCGCGGTACAGAGCAAGAGACACTTGAGCCTCAACTGGACTCATTTGCAGAAGATAAAGTCCCAACTCAGCATGTGGCTGAGCCGTCTGAAGATGAGACTTTGCCACATCTGACGGCGTATGACGTTGAAGAAGAGAAAGACGTGGTTCCGACTCATGAGTACCCAATTTATATGCCTCAAGCGATCGCAGAACAAGTGACACCGCAACCTATCAATGCGGTAACTATCGAGAACGTTGACCCAATGGTCGAACGTACTAAGCAGCTTAATGTTACGATTGAAGAGCTAGAAGCTGCAGCTCAGCAAGCAGATGACTGGGCGGAAGATGGTCAGCCAGTCACTGTGCCTCAAGAGCCCGTCGCTAAACCGGTTGAAATCCCAACACCAGAATTTGTTGCGTCTGCTTTAGCTCAAGATGATAACGCTGTGCAAGCGCAGCAAACTGTTCAGCAAGATCCGGTCTCTCAACCAGAGCCGTTCGCTCAACCAGAATATTCGGAGGTAGGACAGTTTGATAACGAACCGAACTACGCTAAGTACTCGCAATTTGAAGCTGAACAAGCACAGCAGCCTCAAGTTGGTCAAATTTATGCGGAACAACGTCAGCATGAAGAACCTGTGATTGATTCGGATACGCTATACAATATCATCGAGCAAACTGAACCGAGCCAGCATATTGAGCCAATCATCTCCAATTTTGATGTTGTGGATGAAGAAGATGAGTATGTGGTGCCACAAGTGGTTCAACAAGTTCAACCGGCTCAAGTTGAACCTCAGCCTCAATATCAGCATGCGGAATCAATACAGGCTGCTCCTTTATCGCAAGTTACGGCGACATTTGAACCGGCACCGGTGGCGAGTGATACGGAAATAGAAGCAGCGGAAGAAGGCGATCAAGACGCCGTGGCTTTCCAGAATTTGGTCGCTAGCGCACAAGCAAAAGTGGTCGCACAGCAAAACCCATTCTTAGTGCAGCAAGAACATAACTTGCCTGTGCCGACTGAGCCTCTCCCAACGCTGGAGCTTTTGTATCATCCTGAAAAGCGTGAGAATTTCATTGACCGCGAAGCGCTCGAGCAAGTCGCTCGTTTAGTGGAAACTAAGCTAGCAGATTACAAAATTAAAGCCGATGTGGTGGGTATCTATCCCGGACCAGTGATCACTCGATTCGAGCTTGATTTGGCTCCGGGCGTAAAAGTAAGTCGCATTTCTGGCCTGTCTATGGACTTGGCACGTGCGTTGTCTGCCATGGCAGTACGTGTTGTAGAAGTGATTCCCGGTAAACCTTATGTTGGCCTAGAGTTGCCAAACATGAGCCGTCAAACGGTTTACCTGTCAGACGTAATCAGCAGCCCGCAGTTTGAACAAGCAACGTCACCTACGACAGTGGTGCTAGGTCAAGACATCGCAGGTGAAGCGGTGATCGCCGATATTGCTAAAATGCCGCACGTGCTGGTGGCCGGTACAACGGGCTCCGGTAAGTCTGTGGGTGTAAACGTGATGATCTTGAGTATGCTTTATAAGGCATCACCGGAAGATCTCCGTTTTATCATGATTGACCCGAAAATGTTGGAACTTTCGATTTACGAAGGTATTCCTCATCTTCTGGCTGAAGTCGTTACCGACATGAAAGATGCGTCCAATGCTCTACGCTGGTGTGTGGGTGAGATGGAACGTCGTTACAAACTGATGTCGGCACTTGGCGTACGTAACGTGAAAGGCTTCAACGAGAAACTGAAAATGGCAGCAGAAGCGGGTCACCCAATCCATGACCCATTCTGGCAAGAAGGCGACAGCATGGACACTGAGCCCCCGTTGCTAGAAAAACTGCCATACATTGTCGTAGTTGTCGATGAATTTGCTGACCTAATGATGGTCGTGGGTAAGAAGGTTGAAGAACTGATCGCGCGTTTGGCTCAAAAAGCGCGTGCGGCAGGTATTCACCTGATCCTTGCGACGCAGCGCCCATCGGTTGACGTTATTACCGGCTTGATCAAAGCGAACATCCCAACACGTGTGGCATTCACCGTCTCTACTAAGACGGACTCGCGTACTATCCTTGACCAAGGTGGTGCAGAATCGCTATTGGGGATGGGTGATATGCTTTATCTGCCACCGGGTTCAAGTCATACCACACGTGTTCATGGTGCGTTTGCATCAGATGATGATGTTCATGCGGTGGTCAATAACTGGAAAGCACGTGGTAAGCCAAACTATATCGATGAGATCATCAGCGGCGATCAAGGTCCTGAAGCGTTGCTCCCTGGTGAACAGATGGAATCAGACGAAGAAGTGGACCCGCTGTTCGATCAAGTTGTCGAGCATGTGGTGCAGTCTCGTCGTGGTTCGGTATCGGGCGTACAACGTCGATTCAAGATTGGTTACAACCGAGCGGCACGTATTGTCGAGCAACTTGAAGCGCAAGGTATTGTAAGTGCGCCTGGTCACAATGGTAACCGCGAGGTCTTAGCACCGGCGCCACCAAAAGATTAATGAACTTGTTTTACTCACCTCAGTCCAATTGAGGTGAGTCACTTTAGGTCTTTGACCCATTTGATAGGTATCTGAATGAAAAAACAACTTTCAGCGAAAATGTTCTCAGCACTTGTTTTTAGCTTTTCTCTCTTTACTACTGCATACGCCGCATCTCCAAAAGACGAATTGAGCAAACGCCTTGCGATGAATGAAGGGTTCAAAGCCGATTTTTCACAACAAGTGATCAGCCCAGACGGTGAAACGATAATGGAAGGGGAAGGAACCGTTGAAATTTCTCGTCCGAGCCTGTTCCGTTGGAGTACGACATTTCCGGATGAGAACTTGCTGGTTTCAGATGGTAAAACGCTTTGGTACTACAGTCCTTTCATTGAGCAAGTCAGTATTTATGATCAAGAGCAAGCAACCGAACAAACCCCGTTTGTGCTGTTAACCCGTAATCGTGCAAGTGATTGGGGTAATTATAAAATTTTTCAGAAGGGCGATCAGTTTACGCTTATTCCTACCGCAATCGACTCTACTCAGGGCCAATTCCAGATTAATATTGATATTAAAGGTGTGGTAAAAGGCTTTAATGTGATTGAGCAAGATGGTCAAAAAGGCTTGTTTGAGTTTAACAATGTGAAGCTGGGTAAACCAAAAGCAAACAGATTTACATTCACGATTCCAGAGGGTGTGGAAGTGGATGACCAAAGGAATTAATTGGTAGTGAGCAATTACACATTAGATTTCTCGGGGGACGAAGATTTTCGTCCCCTTGCTGCTCGTATGAGACCGGAAACCATTGATCAGTACATCGGTCAGCAGCATATTTTAGGTCCTGGGAAGCCACTGCGCCGTGCGCTAGAGGCCGGCCATATTCACTCAATGATTCTTTGGGGGCCTCCGGGTACCGGGAAAACGACGTTAGCAGAAGTGGCTGCAAACTATGCCAATGCTGAGGTCGAGCGTGTTTCTGCGGTGACATCGGGGGTGAAAGAGATCCGTGCCGCTATCGAGAAAGCGCGTGAGAATAAAATGGCGGGGCGTCGCACTATCTTGTTTGTGGATGAGGTACATCGCTTCAACAAGTCTCAGCAAGACGCTTTCTTACCGCATATTGAGGACGGTACGGTTACCTTTATTGGCGCGACAACAGAGAACCCATCTTTTGAGTTGAATAACGCATTGCTGTCACGAGCACGTGTGTACAAGTTAACTTCTCTCGACAAAGGTGAAATCTCACTCGCTTTGAATCAAGCGATCAACGACAAAGACCGTGGTCTAGGTAAAACGCCCGCACACTTTGCCGATAATGTATTAGATCGCTTAGCCGAGTTGGTAAACGGTGATGCACGTATGTCACTTAACTACCTTGAGCTACTCTACGATATGGCAGAGGATAACGATCAAGGTGAAAAAGCGATCACTCTCAAGCTGCTTGCAGAAGTAGCAGGGGAGAAGGTTTCTCGCTTCGACAACAAAGGTGATATTTGGTACGACTTAATCTCTGCTGTGCACAAATCGATCCGTGGCTCTAACCCAGATGCGGCACTGTATTGGTCTGCACGCATGATAGCAGCTGGCTGTGACCCGCTTTACATCGCAAGGCGCTTGCTTGCCATCGCATCGGAAGATGTGGGCAATGCAGATCCACGCGCAATGCAAGTGGCGCTATCCGCTTGGGATTGCTTCACTCGCGTTGGCCCAGCAGAGGGTGAACGTGCGATTGCTCAAGCGATTGTCTACCTAGCGTGCGCACCTAAGAGTAATGCGGTGTACGTGGCGTGGAAACAAGCGCTCACTGATGCTCACAATTTACCGGAATATGAAGTACCGCATCACCTGAGAAATGCACCAACGAGCTTGATGAAAGATATGGGCTATGGAGCAGAATATCGTTATGCACATGATGAGCCAGGTGCGTATGCAGCTGGAGAGCAATATCTGCCGCCTGAAATGGGCGATCGTAAGTACTATCAGCCGACAAATCGTGGTCTAGAGACCAAAATTGGCGAAAAGTTGGATTACTTGGCTACTTTAGACGCAAATAGCCTACAAAAGCGCTATGAAAAGTAGGCTTTTTTGGATACATTTATTCGATAGATTTTAAAACGTGTCTGTTCGGAAACGGCGCGTGATTTCACAACAAAAAGCATAGGATTAACAATGCTGGATTCTAAATTACTTCGTACAGAGCTGGATGAAACAGCTGCTAAACTGGCGCGTCGCGGCTTTAAGCTAGACGTAGATACTATTCGTAAACTTGAAGAACAACGTAAGTCCATTCAAGTAGAAGTAGAAAATTTACAATCCACGCGTAACTCCATCTCCAAGCAAATCGGCCAAAAAATGGCGGCTGGCGACAAAGAAGGCGCAGAAGAGATCAAGAAACAAATCGGTACGCTAGGTAGCGATCTTGATGCGAAGAAAGTGGAACTTGAGCAAGTGATGGCTCAACTAGACGATTTCACGCTTTCTGTTCCAAACATTCCAGCGGATGAAGTGCCGGATGGTAAAGATGAGAACGACAACGTAGAAATCTCTCGTTGGGGTGAACCTAAATCTTACGACTTCGAACTGAAAGACCACGTTGACCTAGGCGAAATGGGTGACGGTCTAGACTTCGCAAGCGCTGTGAAGATCACTGGTGCACGTTTCATCGTGATGAAAGGCCAATTTGCGCGTCTACACCGTGCAATTGCTCAATTCATGCTGGATCTTCACACTGAAGAGCATGGCTACACAGAAATGTACGTACCTTACCTAGTCAACTCTGACAGCCTTTTCGGTACTGGTCAGCTTCCTAAGTTCGGTAAAGACCTTTTCCACACAGAACCTCTAGCGGAAAAAGTAAACGACGAAGAGCCACGTAAACTGTCTCTTATCCCTACGGCAGAAGTGCCAGTAACGAACCTAGTTCGTGACACGATTTCTGACGAAGCGGATCTACCACTTAAGATGACTGCTCACACACCATGTTTCCGTTCAGAAGCTGGTTCTTACGGTCGTGATACTCGTGGCCTGATTCGTATGCACCAATTCGACAAAGTTGAACTAGTACAAATCACTAAGCCAGAAGATTCAATGAACGCGCTAGAAGAGCTAACAGGTCACGCTGAGAAAGTTCTACAACTTCTAGAGCTTCCTTACCGTAAAGTGGTTCTATGTACAGGTGACATGGGCTTCGGCGCACGTAAAACTTACGACCTAGAAGTGTGGGTTCCTGCTCAAGAAACTTACCGCGAAATCTCTTCATGTTCTAACATGTGGGACTTCCAAGCTCGTCGCATGCAAGCGCGTTTCCGTCGTAAAGGCGAGAAGAAACCTGAGCTTGTACACACGCTAAACGGTTCTGGTCTAGCAGTAGGTCGTACCATGGTTGCTATTCTAGAAAACAACCAAGAAGCAGACGGCCGCATTGCAATCCCTACAGTACTTCAGAAGTACATGGGCGGCGCAACGCACATCGGTTAATTCATTAACCACTAAAACACCAAAACCCAGCTTTTTAAGCTGGGTTTTTTGTTATCTCCATGGCGTGAAAGTTCTAACTTTTACCCAGGCGTAATAGTGTTTTTAAATTCGTGTGGATTATCGACTCATCTGTAAGCGATATAATCATCCACCTTACCACGGTAAGTAGATTTTCTCATTCAAGTAACGAGGAGGGCTTATGGCCGTAGGGTGGGCAAATGACGACAGTGTCAGCCAACAAATTCAAAACACAATAGACGACGAAATATCGAGAGTGCGTGGCAATATCACTCATGGTGAAAGCGCACATTATTGCGATGAGTGTGGGAATGAGATTCCTGACGCTCGTCGCATTGCAATGAAAGGTGTTCGTTTGTGTATTGAGTGTCAATCAACACTAGAGTTATTGTCACAACGCCAATCGCTGTTCAATCGGCGTGCGAGTAAAGATAGCCAATTACGTTAATCTTATTTCGCTTTGGCATTGCTCTTGTGAGCACAATGCTTATTAAAAAAAGCGGTTTGAGTGGCATGCCCAAACCGTTCTTGCTTTCTCTTTTACAACAGTGCTTGAATTTACTAAGAACGTGTTAAGCGAAGCAATCTTCACGTTGCAGCGCGGCATCAATCGCCTTAACCAACTTTTCAATATCTTCTGGCTTGCTAATAAATGGCGGCATCATATAAATCAACTTGCCAAATGGACGAATCCACACGCCTTGCTCAACAAACAGAGCTTGGATTATTTCCATATTCACTGGGCGATGAGTTTCAACCACACCAATTGCACCGAGCCAGCGCGTATTCTTAACTAAATCGTATTGTTCTAACTTCGGTAATAACTCAGAAAACAGCATTTCAATTTGTTTTGTTTGGTGTTTCCATTCGCCTTGTTCTATGAGCTCTAAACTTGCTGTCGCTACGGCGCAAGCGAGTGGGTTACCCATAAAGGTTGGACCATGCATGAAGCAACCAGCCTTGCCACCGCAAACGGTATCTGCGACGTGTTTACTTGTTAGGGTAGCAGAGAGGGTCATGTAGCCGCCTGTTAGTGCTTTACCGACACACAGAATGTCTGGTTGAATGTCAGCGTGCTCACAAGCAAACAACAGACCTGTACGGCCAAACCCAGTGGCGATTTCATCAGCAATCAGCAGGAGATTGTATTTATCACAAAGTGTACGCACGCCTTTTAAGAACTCTGGGTGATAGATGCGCATTCCGCCAGCGCCTTGCACGATAGGCTCAAGGATCACCGCTGCGAGCTCTTGATGGTGCTGTGAGATCTTTTGTTCAAAATCGGCCAAGTCTTCCGGCTTCCACTCATCCCAATAACCGCATGTTGGTGACTCTGCAAAAATATGCTCTGGCAAAAAGCCCTTGTAGAGGGAATGCATCGAGTTATCTGGATCGGTGACCGACATCGCAGCAAAGGTATCGCCGTGATAACCGTGTCGCAAAGTCAGAAACTTCGGCCTGCGTTCGCCTTTAGCATGCCAGTATTGCAGCGCCATTTTCAAGCTTACCTCTACCGCAACAGAGCCAGAGTCAGCAAGAAAGACATGCTCAAGATTACTTGGTGAAAGGGCTAATAGCTTCTTACACAAACTGATAGCTGGCTGGTGGGTAATCCCGCCAAACATTACATGCGACACCTGGTCGATTTGCTGGTGCGCGGCTTGATTTAAGTGCGGGTGGTTATAGCCGTGGATCGTCGACCACCAAGAAGACATGCCATCGACAAGCTCTGTCCCATCTTCCAATTTAATGTGTACACCATTTGCTGATGCTACTGGGTAGCAGGTCAGAGGTGTCAGTGTAGAAGTATAAGGATGCCAGATATGCTGGCGGTCGAAGGCGAGGTCCATGTGCAATTCCAATAATGTTTAGTTTAAATTATAAACAGATGTAAACTTTGTTGTTTTATGTTGTGTTGACAGTTTATCGAGACTCAGTAGACTGTCAACACAACAACAAAGCGATTAAAGGAATACACGTGGAAGTTCGTCATAACTGGACACATGCTGAAGTGCGCGACCTCATGGAAAAACCATTCATGGATCTTCTTTTCGAAGCTCAGCTTGTTCACCGTCAATACCAACAAACTAACCATGTTCAGGTCAGCACATTGCTGTCAATTAAGACGGGGGCGTGCCCAGAAGATTGTAAGTACTGTCCTCAAAGTGCTAGATATGCTACGGACATTGAAAAAGAGCGATTGATGGAAGTCGAGCGTGTACTCGATGCCGCACAAAAAGCGAAAAATGCGGGCTCAACGCGATTCTGCATGGGCGCAGCGTGGAAGAACCCGAAAGAGCGCGACATGCCTCATTTGACCGACATGATCAAAGGTGTGAAAGGCATGGGGCTAGAAACGTGTATGACTTTGGGTATGTTGACACCTGAGCAAGCAAAGCAACTGGCGAATGCGGGTTTGGACTACTACAACCATAACCTTGATACCTCTCCTGAGTTTTACGGCAATATCATTACCACACGTACTTACCAAGACCGTTTAGATACCTTGTCTCATGTTCGTGATGCTGGCATGAAGATCTGTTCCGGTGGCATCATTGGCATGGGTGAAAGCGCCAATGACCGTGCGGGTTTGTTGGTTGAATTGGCTAACTTACCAGTACACCCTGAAAGTGTGCCAATCAACATGCTGGTCAAGGTTAAGGGCACGCCACTGGAAGAAGTGGATGATGTCGAGCCATTCGATTTTATTCGCTTGATTGCGATTGCGCGAATCATGATGCCTCAATCGGCGGTTCGTTTATCGGCCGGGCGTGAAAACATGAACGAGCAGATGCAAGCGCTGTGCTTTATGGCAGGGGCAAACTCGGTGTTCTACGGTTGCAAATTGTTAACCACACCAAACCCTTCTGAAGACAAAGATATGATGCTGTTTAATAAGCTAGGCATTAATCGTCAAGAAGTGTCGCAGAAACCGGATGAAATCGAAGAAAATGAACTGCTTGATCGCGTGGTAGAGCGTGTTGCAGCTCGTCCGACGAAAGATGACCTTTTCTACGATGCCAGTGTTTAAGTCTCGTATCAAATTAGCCCTAACTCAACGCAAGGAGCAGGGGCTCAATCGCTCAATGAACGTCGTTTTTGCCGGTAACCAATCTATATTGGAGCACGAAGGTAAGCGTTATATCAACTTCTCAAGTAACGATTATCTGGGTTTGGCCAATGACCAAGCGCTTGTTCGTGCGTGGCAACAAGGCTTGAGCGTATACGGTAGCGGCAGTGGTGCGTCTCCGATGGTCACGGGTTTTAGTGCGGCGCACAGTAATTTAGAAGCCGCGTTGACTGAGTGGTTGGGCTACGAGAGAGCAATCCTATTTGGCTCTGGGTTCAGTGCCAACCAAGCGCTGCTGTTCACCCTGCTAGAAAAATCAGACGTATTAATTCAAGACCGTTTGAACCATGCTTCTTTGATGGAAGCGGGGGCGTTATCCTCAGCCAAAATGAAACGCTTTAAGCACAACGATATCGAACACCTGAAATCGCTTATCAATAGAGAAGATAATCATCTTGTCGTGACGGAAGGGGTGTTCAGTATGGATGGTGACTGTTCACCGCTTCAAGATATTGAGGCGATAACCCGAGCTAATCACGCTTGGTTAGCGGTCGATGATGCCCATGGTATCGGTGTTCTTGGTGAATCTGGTGGGGGGGCCTGTGAGCTTAGCCAAGTTAAACCGGAGTTATTGGTGATCACTTTTGGTAAGGCATTTGGCATGTCTGGTGCCGCTATTTTATGTGATCAAGCCACTGGCGATTACCTCACACAGTTTGCAAAACATCATGTCTACTCGACGGCGATGCCTCCCGCTCAAGCTTATGCACTAACGCATGCGGTTTCTATCGTACAAGAGCAATCTTGGCGACGTGAAAAACTCGCAGAGCTAAGTGAAGTTTATCGAGATAGTCTCAAAAATCTCGCTGGTTTCGTAGAAACACAAACCTCGATAAAGCCGTTTGTGCTTGGTGGTTCAGAGTTGGCTTTGCGGGTAGCAAGCGATTGTCGTCAAAACGGCATTTGGGTTACGGCAATTCGTCCACCAACCGTACCAAAAGGGACGTCTCGTCTTCGTATTACGCTCACTGCCAATCACACCAATGAGCAAGTTAAAACGCTTTCAATGGCATTGAAGCAAGCATTAGGAGCACAGTAATGGAGTATGCGGAAAACATCGTATTGGATTGTGCTTTTCAAGATAAAGATGCGATTGCTTCATCTTTTGGCAAAGCAGCCAGTACCTACGATAAGCACGCTGCATTTCAGCGAGATGTAGGCCATCGCTTATTGGAGAAGCTGCCACTTGATCTTGCGAATAAGCGTATTTTGGATCTTGGATGTGGTACCGGCTATTTTTCCGAATTACTTCAGCAGCGTGGTGCAGAAGTCGTCTGTGCGGATATCTCTCAAGCTATGTTGCATAAAGCTCATGAGCGGTGTGGCGATAAACGCATGAGTTACGTTTTGGCGGATGCAGAGCATCTTCCTTTTGATGATAGTAGCTTTGATTATGTTTTTTCTAGTTTGGCGCTGCAGTGGTGTTCAGACTTGAGCGACCCATTAAGCGAAATTCGTCGTGTAGTAAAAGCGGGCGGGAAAGGGTGTTTCTCCACCTTGGTTGATGGCTCACTTGATGAATTGCGCCAATCGTGGTCAAAAATTGACACATATCAACACGTGAATCAGTTTATTACCCTCAATCAGGTAAAAGTTGCGTTAGCGCAATCTTGTTGTCACAGCCATCAACTAAACTTGACCTCTATCACAGTTTGGTACGATTCGGCATTTTCTGTCATGCGTGATCTCAAAGGTATTGGTGCAAATCATGTTAGCGGTCGCTCACATGGCCTAACGAGCCGTCGCACTCTATTGCAAGTTGAGCGTGCGTACCAAGCATTCAAAAACGATCACGGTCTTCTACCTGCAAGTTATCAGGTTTGTTTTGGAGTCATACATATATGATTGATGCATTTTTTATTGCTGGTACGGATACGGATGTAGGCAAAACGGTAGCGTCAAAAGCGATTCTGCAAGCATTGGCGGCAAAAGAGCTTAACACCATTGGTTATAAACCAGTGGCATCAGGAAGCGATAAAACAGAGCAAGGGTTACGCAATTCAGATGCACTGCATTTGCAAAAAGCAGCCACGTTAGATATTGCTTACGAAGATGTAAACCCTTACGCCTTAGAGTTGCCAGCGTCTCCGCACATCGCTGCAAAGCATGAAAATGTTGTGATTGAATACCAAGTGCTCAGTGAAAAGCTTGCTCAACACAAAGAACAATCAGACATCGTGTTAGTCGAGGGGGCAGGTGGCTGGCGTGTTCCTGTCTCGGACACAGACAGTTTGTCTACCTGGGTACAACAAGAGCAACTGCCAGTCGTACTTGTTGTGGGCATTAAGCTTGGCTGTCTGAGCCATGCACTGTTGACGGCTGAAATTATAAAAGCAGATGGCCTCAACTTAGTTGGCTGGGTAGCTAACCGAGTAAACCCAGGCACGGAACACTACGCTGAAATCATCGACATGCTTGAAGACCGTTTGGATGCACCTAAGCTAGGTGAAATCCCATACATTCCAAGTGCAAAGCGCCAAGATCTTGGTAAGTATATCAACGTTGAACCTTTGCTTAACGCGTAAGTTTGAGACTCGATTCATCCAAATCAGAAAGCGAAACCAAAAGGGCTGCACTATGCAGCCCTTTTTTCATGTAAAACTTTGTGTCTAAAAACGTGGCTATTTTTCTTGGCTAAGGCCCATTAATGCTTGTTGAGTTTCCGCAACACGATTTGTCATTTGCACATCGGTTGAAATGCCAAGTTGTTGTTTAGCCTCATCTTCTGAGATACCCAGATGACAGCACAATAAATCAATAGCCATTTGATAGTTGTTAGTTTCTACCATGATTTTTCCCTCAAGACATGGAAGTGTAGAGCTGCGTGAATGTCAGTAAAGCAGGCTCCGTTTCGTTCATCTATCCTGAATCTAGCACGATAGAGCTAACGTACAATAAGACTAAAGTCTAAACTTTGGTTAAGGCGCTGTTTTTAGGCTGATTAAATTTTATGATTAGTTCATTCTAGAAAACAAATGTTGCAATTTATTGCTTAACCTTGTTTTTATCGCGGATAGACTATATCTATAACGCAACGAAGCTCAAACCCAGTGGATTTGGCTTTTACGACTATAAGCTTCCTTGGAGAAAAGTAATGAAGCGAATTATGTTATTCCTAGCAACTAACCTAGCGGTCGTGCTAGTACTTAGTGTTGTTCTGAATATTGTTTACGCTGTAACTGGAATGCAGCCGGGCAGCTTGTCTGGTCTACTTATCATGGCCGCTGTATTTGGTTTTGGTGGCGCACTAATTTCATTGATGATGTCTAAGGGCATGGCGCTACGTTCCGTCGGTGGAATGGTTATCGAAAGCCCACGAAATGAGACGGAGCATTGGTTACTGGAAACGGTTGGCCGTCAGTCACAGCAAGCGGGTATTGGTATGCCAACTGTTGCAATCTACGATTCGCCAGACATTAACGCATTCGCAACGGGCGCAAAACGTGATGATTCTTTAGTTGCAGTGTCTACCGGTCTTCTACATAACATGACTCGTGATGAAGCAGAAGCGGTACTGGCGCATGAGGTAAGCCATATTGCGAATGGTGATATGGTAACCATGACTCTGATGCAAGGTGTTGTGAACACCTTCGTGATCTTTTTATCTCGCTTTATCGCAAACATTGTTGCATCAAATGATGATGAAGAAGGTCAAGGTACAAACATGATGGTGTACTTTGGTGTGTCTATGGTGCTTGAGTTGGTATTCGGCTTCTTGGCGAGCTTTATTACCATGTGGTACAGCCGTCATCGTGAATTTCACGCAGATGCAGGCGCAGCGAGCCTCGTTGGTAAAGAGAAAATGATCGCGGCTCTAGAGCGTTTGAAAATGAGTCAAGAGTCGAAGCTAGATGGCTCTATGATGGCGTTTGGTATTAATGGTAAGCAATCTCTTACTGAATTACTAATGAGCCACCCACCGCTTGATAAACGTATCACAGCGTTACGCAGCCAACAGTACTAATTATTAATCTTCTGAAAAGGCTTGGTTTTTAACCAAGCTTTTTTTTTGTCTTTTGATCGACAAGACATTTAACAGCGTACAACTTTGCGTTAATCAACCACCTTGTACATATTATATTTTGTACAGCTCTTGAGATGAAAGGGAGTCATGAAATGGATATTCAGTCAGTTGGCAACATTTATCAGAAATTGAGCAAAGCAAATTTGTATTTGCTTGAAGGGGTTTACCACCAGGACGTGGTTTTTGAAGACGCCGCTCATCGATTAGAAGGTTGGCCTGCGTTATCTGATTACTTCCAATCTTTGTATTCCAATGTCATTCGTTGTGATTTTGTTGTTCACGACCACCAACAAGTCGGGGAAACGGGTTTCCTCACATGGACGATGGACTTACAACACCCAAAACTTCAAAAAGGTGCGCCTATTTCGGTGAATGGCGTCTCACACCTTAAATTCTGTGAAGGGCGGGTTATTTACCACCGAGATTATTTCGACTTGGGTGAGATGTTGTATGAAAATTTACCGTTACTTGGAGCGGTAATTAAAACTATTAAACAGAGGTTGGGGCAATGACGAGAACAGTACTGATTACTGGAGCCACATCAGGCATTGGCAAGCAACTTGCTATCGATTATGCCCAGACTGGGTGGCAGGTCATTGCTTGCGGTAGAAATCAATCAGTTCTATCAGAGCTCGAAGCTACATCTCAAAACATTGCTACTCTGAAGTTCGATGTGACGGACTATGAACAAACTCAACTAGCTTTTCGCTCACTGCCGTTTACTCCAGATACTTGGATATTCAACGCAGGTGATTGTGAGTATATGAACGACGGTGTCGTAGATGCGAAACTCATGGCGCGTATCATGAGCGTTAATGTCGTAGGTGTTGCCAACTGTGTTGAGGCGTGCCAGTCGCAGTTCGAACGAGGGCACCGTGTCGTTATGGTGGGCTCCATTGCCTCTGAAGTCGCATTACCAAGAGCAGAAGCCTATGGTGCATCAAAAGCGGCTGTCAGTTATTTCGCGCGTACTCTAGCCGTTGATTTGAAGCCGAAAGGTATCAAAGTTGTCACTGTGTTTCCCGGCTTCGTCGAGACCCCTCTTACTGATAAAAATACGTTTGATATGCCTATGATCGTTTCGGTTAATCGGGCGTCTGACGCTATCCGAAAACAACTGGATGCGGGCAAAAGTCATATTTATTTTCCAGCGAGATTCACCGGCATTTTGCGCTTTATCTCGTTGTTTCCCTATAGCTGGCAAGCTAGGCTCACAGCAAAACTCGTATCATAAGAAGGAAGAGGCATGAACACTGTAGGAAGAAAGAAAATCGCCATCATTGGGACTGGGATCTCTGGTCTCACTTGCGGCTATTACTTGCACAAAGAGCATCACGTTACGTTGTTTGAATGCACCGATTACATCGGTGGACATACCGCGACCGTCGATGTCAGCTTGGATGATAGAGATTACGCCATTGATACGGGTTTTATCGTTTATAACGACCGCACTTATCCAAACTTCATCAAGATGATGAACGAACTCGGTGTTGAAGGTATTCCAACCCAAATGAGCTTCAGCGTCAGAAATAATGGTAATGGTCTGGAATATAACGGTCACACTCTATCAACTTTATTTGCGCAAAAGCGTAACTGGCTGAACCCCAAATTCTATCGCTTTATATTCGAGATCCTCCGCTTCAACAAATTGGCGAAAAGCTTCGCGTACGAGCAATCAACAAATTTACAAACACTTGGAGAGTTTCTTGACGAGCACAACTTTAGTGCGTTCTTTACCGATAACTACATTCTGCCGATGGGCGCAGCAATTTGGTCTTCAACGTTGGCCGATATGCGAGCGTTTCCGCTCATGTTCTTCTTACGTTTCTTCCTAAACCACGGTTTGTTAGATATCACTAACCGCCCACAGTGGTATGTGATCAAAGGTGGTTCACGATCTTACATATCACCATTAACAGCGGGTTTTGCCGATAGCATTCATCTGAATAGCCCTGTTGATAAAGTCGTTCGCAGTGAAAACGGCGTCGGTGTTCAGGTTCATGGTGAAATGCATTGGTTTGATGATGTTATCTTCGCTTGTCACAGTGACCAAGCAATGCGAATACTTGATGACATTTCTTCAGCAGAACAAGACATTTTGGGGGATATGACGTACCAAGCGAACGAAGTGGTTTTACATACCGACACTAATTTGTTGCCAAAACATCGGGCTGCATGGGCGTCATGGAACTATTTGCTAGATGGTAGTGAGGACGAGCAGCAGCGATTACCTTCTTTGACCTATAACATGAATATTCTGCAACACGTTAAATCTGAGCATACTTTTTGTGTCACCTTGAATAGCACTGAACAGATAGATCCAAACAAGGTTTTGCGGGCATTCACTTACCATCATCCAGTGTTTACTACAGAGTCGATTGCGGCCCAACAACGAAAAAACGAAGTGCAAGGCGTTAAGAACACTTGGTTTTGTGGCGCTTATTGGTACAACGGATTTCATGAAGACGGCGTGCGTAGTGCAATTGATGCGGTAGAGAGTATAGAAGCAAAATATCGTGATCAAAACATGATTCCATTTGAGAAAGGTGCGGCGTGATATGGATAGCGAGATGAACAGTAGGCTGTTTATTGGCAATGTTCGTCATCGCCGATTTGTACCTGTCAACCATGAGCTGAACTATTCTCTATTTATGCCAGCGATTGATGTTGATGAGCTGGAAGACTTAGAAAAAAAGGTTTGGGGTTTTGGTTCCCGTTGGTGGCACTGGGCGCGTTTCAAGCGTAGTGATTACATTGGTGAAGGTAGTATTAAAGCAGCGGTACAAAACAAGGTAGAAGAACTGACTGGCATCCGTTGCTCTGGCAAAGTTGTGGCCGTTTGCCACTTGCGTTATTTCGGGCTCTATTTCAGCCCGGTGAATTTCTACTACGTTTATGATGAGCAAGGCGAATGGCAATATCTATTAGCCGAGGTGAGTAATACACCTTGGAATGAATGCCATTATTACGCAGTCGCGGCGGATGAAAATGACGAACAGTATGGTTGGAAACAAGATAAAGCTTTTCATGTGTCGCCATTTAATCCAATTGACCAGCGCTACCATTGGAAGATCAAGCCCTTGACCGACAAACTTAATATTCATCTGGAGTGTCACAAAGGTGAAAAGCATTTCGATGCGACGATGGCAATGAAAGCCAAGCCGCTTTCCAGCAAAAGCTTACTTAAATGCTTGATCGTCACACCGAGCCAAACGGTAAAAGTCATGGTTGGTATTTATTGGCACGCTCTAAAACTTTGGATTAAAGGTGCGCCGTTTTACTCACACCCTAAATACGCTCAACCTAAAAAATACGAACCTGAGCACGTGAGTGAACACAAAAAAAAATAATAAACACAAGGAGAACTCAGCATGTTAAACACTACTTCAATGGCAATGCCTCGTGAATTGTCGACGACCCAGAAAGCGGCGCGTGGAGTTCTTTTTCAGTGTCTACAGAAAATGGAAATCGGCTGCTTAACCGTAATTGAAAGCTTCAAGACAGAAACCACCGAGCGCAGTGAGCGATTTGCCACTTCAAATGTTGATGATAAAGGTAAGCCAGTCGTTGCGACGATTGAGGTGAAGCATCCAGGCTTTTATTCACGTATTTTGCAAGGCGGCAGCATCGCAGCAGGTGAAGCTTACATGGATGGCTGGTGGGATAGCCCAGATTTGACAGCACTTATGAAGTTAATGGCGCTGAATCTACGTGCGTTAGACAAACTTGAAGAGCAGGGCAGTTGGCTGACGAGGCTATTGTATAAGTTCAGTCACTGGGGAAATCGTAACTCTCAAGAGAATTCGCGTAAGAATATCCATGCCCATTATGATTTAGGAAATAATCTTTATGAAGCATTTCTTGATACCAACATGTTGTATTCATCAGCGCTGTATAACCAAGAGAATGATTCTTTAGAACAGGCACAAGTTAACAAAATGGATCGTCTGTGTCAGCAACTCGAACTCAAACCTAGCGATCACGTTATCGAGATTGGCACCGGCTGGGGTGCTATGGCAATTTATATGGCCGAGCAGTACGGTTGTCATGTTACTACGACCACGATATCAGAAGAGCAGCACGCTTACGCTGAACAGAAGATCAGAGAGCGTGGCTTAGAAGATAAAGTCACTTTGCTTAAAGAGGACTATCGCAATTTAACGGGAACCTATGACAAGCTGGTTTCTATTGAGATGATAGAAGCGGTGGGCAAACAATTCCTGCCTTCGTACATTAAGGTGTGTGAGTCTTTGTTGAAGTCCGGTGGTTTGATGGCGATTCAAGCGATTACCATTGCGGATCAGCGTTACGAGTATTACAGCAACAATGTCGACTTTATTCAGAAGTATATTTTCCCGGGAGGTTTCTTACCTTCAGTTACATCGCTCACTCAAGCAACGACGAAGTACAGTGACTTGGTCACGCGAGATCTGTTTGATATCGGGCTTGATTACGCTAAAACGCTTAATGAGTGGCATCATCGTTTTAATCAAGCTGAGAGTGAGGTGCGCTCGTTCGGTTACGATGATCGCTTTGTGCGCATGTGGCGTTACTACTTGAGCTACTGTGAGGGTGGCTTCTTAGCTCGCACGATCAGTGCCGTACACATGACGTTTCAGCGTCCGTAGTTCGTTATGAGAGTGTTTCTTGCATCGACATGGTTCCAACTCTGCTGGTTCGCAGCTGTGCTTGGAACCTATCAATGGCAGTGGCTGACCTTAGTTCTCACGTTACTTACCCTTGTATATTGCTGGAGAGTGGATCCTTCTGCGCTCAAAAATATCACTTTCATTGTATCCATTGGTTTGGTGCTAGATACCCTCAATAAGCAATTTTCCGTCTTTATATTCCCAACCACTTGGTTGCCGATATGGCTTGTTTGCTTGTGGGTTTTATTTTCTTGGTATGCCTACCAACTCAAGTCAATCTTGTACCGTTTCCCAAAAACCTACGTATCAATAGTAGGCGGTATCGGAGGAACAGCGAGCTACTTTGCTGGCTACAAACTCCAAGCCGTTGAATTTGGATTTAGCGTTGGTGTCACCCTCACGATCTTGTTCGTCGAATGGTGTGCAATGATGCTTTTGATACTCAAGGTGTACGGAAATGAAAAGCTTGAAAAAAAATTGGAAACAAAAGCTGACCAGTAGTGTAATGGCCGCGTCCTTGTTCTGTGCGGTGCCTTTGCAAGCTCAAAATGTGGTGGGTTCAAGTGAGACAATGACCACAAGCAACTGGCAACAATGGCAAACGGTCGGCGAAGCTCAACTCACTTGGTTTGTTTTTGATATCTACAAGTCTCGCCTTAAAGCGCCCGATGGACAGTACTTGGTGTCTAGTGACGTTTCCCCCCATCCCTTTGCTCTAGAGATTAACTATCAGCGTGATATTAGTAAAGAGCAACTGCTCGATGTGACTGATGAGCAGTGGCAAAAGCTAGGCTTTACGGAGTCTTACCGCCAACAGTGGATTTCTGAGCTGAACATTATGTTCCCCAACATTAAGAAGGGGGATGAGCTCACCTACCTTACTGATGGTAAAAATGGACAACTTATCTATCGAAAAGCGGGGAGCGAGCCTTATCAAATCGTCGGATATGTGAAGGATGAGCGACTTAATGATGCGTTTCTTTCCATTTGGTTATCACCGAAAACAGAGTTTCCTAAACTTCGTAAACAACTGATAGGGCAGGTAAGATAGTGAAATTATTAAAACGTATGCTCAAAGCTCCAGTGATTGCTGCGGTTACGCTACTTAGCGCATGCTCTGCTGACATTGATAACTATCAAGCTGCATCGCCAGCCTTTGACCTGTTTGGTTATTTCGAAGGTGACGTCAAGGCATGGGGGATGGTGCAGGACTACACCGAGAAACAAACTCGTCGATTTGAAGTCGACATCGTTGGGACGGTTGAAGGCAATGAACTAACGCTGGTGGAAGACTTTGTCTTTGATGATGGAGAGCACGACCAGCGTACATGGGTAATTACTCAACTCGAAGACGGTACTTATCAAGGCAAAGCGGATGACATTATTGGCGTTGCTACGGGTAAAGAGATGGGTAATGCGTTGCAATGGCAATACGATTTCGAGTTAAAGATGGATGATTCAACCATCACAGTATCGTTCGATGACTGGCTTTACCGCCAAGATGACATGCACGTGTTTAACCTCACCAAGATTAAGAAGTTTGGTGTCGAGGTAGGGACGATTACGCTTTTCTTTCAGAGGCAATAAAAGAGTCGGGAATCGTCCACGCTTCGCTTTAGGGATCGAAATGGGGGCGCTAGAAGTTTAGTGAAGGGAAGTTGAATTTAGAATGTGTCGACAGGACTTGCCATCCTAGAAGGATATAGTCGACCCTTATCCCTTATCCCTTATCCCTTATCTCGTAGCGAAACATTCCATAGGGCGAAGCCCGTTCCCGCTTCCAGCTCAAAAAAAGAAAGGGTTGACGCTCTCACGTCAACCCTCAAAATTATCCGATACACGATTCTCTTACAGCTTATCTGTCAGCTCGATTGCTTGACCGATGTAGTTCGCTGGCGTCATCTCTTTCAGACGTGCTTTCTCGTGCTCAGGAAGCTCAAGACTGTCGATGAAGTTACGCATTGCTTCGCCGTCTACACGCTTACCACGAGTTAGCTCTTTTAGCTTCTCGTAAGGCTTCTCGATGCCGTAACGACGCATAACCGTTTGTACTGGCTCAGCGAGTACTTCCCAGTTCTTGTCTAGTTCAGCAAGAAGTGCTTCGCGGTTAACTTCAAGCTTGCTGATGCCTTTAAGTGTAGACGTGTAAGCGATGATAGCGTAGCCAACACCAACGCCGAGGTTACGTAGAACCGTTGAGTCGGTTAGGTCACGCTGCCAACGAGAGATAGGCAGTTTCTGGGCTAGGTGGCCGAACACAGCGTTCGCAAGGCCTAGGTTACCTTCAGAGTTTTCAAAATCGATTGGGTTAACTTTGTGTGGCATTGTTGAAGAGCCAATCTCACCCGCAATGGTTTTTTGCTTAAAGTGGCCTAGAGCAATGTAACCCCAAACGTCACGGTCGAAATCAATCAGGATAGTATTGAAACGTGCAACAGCGTCGAACAGTTCAGCGATGTAATCGTGCGGCTCGATCTGAGTTGTGTAAGGGTTCCAAGTAACGCCCAAAGACTCAGTGATGAAATCTTCGCTGAATTTGTGCCAATCTAGCTCTGGGTAAGCAGACAGGTGTGCGTTGTAGTTACCGACTGCGCCGTTGATTTTCGCTAGGATCTCAACGTTTTCTATTTGCTTGAATTGACGCTCCATACGGTACGCCACATTGGCCATTTCTTTACCCATTGTTGATGGGGACGCTGGCTGACCGTGTGTACGAGATAGAAGAGGGATGTCGCGGTATTCAACAGCAAGTGCTTTAATCGCGTCGATTAAGTTGCGAATTTCTGGAAGAATCACGGTCTCACGCGCTTCTTTCAGCATAAGAGCGTGTGAAGTGTTGTTGATGTCTTCAGAAGTACATGCAAAGTGGAAGAACTCGTTTACTGCGTGAAGCTCAGGAACGTCAGCGACTTTTTCTTTTAAGAAGTACTCAACCGCTTTAACATCGTGGTTTGTTGTACGCTCGATCTCTTTGATGCGTAGCGCGTCTTCTTCAGAGAAGTTTGCAGCAAGGTCGTCTAGGAATTGATTTGCTTCTGCGCTAAACGCTGGCACTTCTGCAATTTCAGCAGTAGCAGCAAGCTTTTGAAGCCAGCGGATCTCAACGATAGTACGGTACTTCAATAAACCGTATTCACTGAAAATTTCGCGTAACGCAATGGTCTTGCTTCCGTAACGGCCGTCTACTGGTGAAACAGCAGTCAATGCTGACAGTTCCATGATGTTCTCCTGAATTGGGTTTCTAAATTTCGTGAGCTTTATACCAAACACTATGGCAATTGTCACGAATATTGCGCAATCGTTTGCGCGAGATTTGTTTTAGTCAAAAAAGTGAGCTCGCGATAATCGCGAGCTGCTGCTTATTCGGAACCATCTTACATTCGAGCAAGAAGTATCTGAGCCTGCTCGACCATCTTTTTACGGCCGAAAATTAAGTGGCGACGTTTGCCACCCACTTGGCGCCAAAGTACGGCACTGCGAATACCTGATAACAACAACGCACGGACTTTGTGCTGATTAGAGGTTTGCTGCAGCACGGATGGAGTACCAGTTACTTGAATGCGAGGGCCGATAGGGCTCACCACATCCAAGTAAATGCTTGCTAGGTTGCTGATCATCTGGTCGTCGAGTAAGTCAAAATGCTCCGTTTGACGCTGAGCCATCTGGATGCGGTCGCCAAGTTGTGACATGGCGTCGTTGCGACCTGTTAACTTACGCTCTAATGCCATGAGACTGATAATATAGCGAGTGACTTCACTTCCCGATGGCGTGCTATCAATCCCTTTTACCAAGCATTCGAGCCCTAGTTTGAGGTTGGCTTCACGACCGAATACACCGACAGTGTTTGCCGGGCTCGTATTTAATATGGCATTGATTGACGTTTCAAAGGCATCTTGATCACAATGTCCGTCTCGCGCAACTTGTTGAACCAATGCAACTGCTTGGCAGATGCCAGCGAAAGCAATAGTACGGTCATAAAGTGTATTCGCCACGTAGCGACTCCTAAGCTTGAGAATATTTAATGCGTTGCTCGATGATGCCGCCACCTAGGCACACGTCATCTTTGTAGAACACAGCTGATTGACCTGGAGTGACAGCAACTTGTGGCTCGTCAAAGATCACTTTAATGTTCTCATCATCGATAGGGATGATTGTACAAGGAATATCTTCCTGACGGTAACGTGTTTTCACTGTGCACTTCATAACATCGCGAATTGGCTCACGATCTACCCAGTGAAGTTGTGATGCAAGTAGACCTTCTGACTTCAGCATTGGGTGATCTTTACCTTGTACCGCAATCAAAACGTTACGTTTCAAATCCTTCTCGCCAACGAACCATGGGTCTTCATTGCCACCGCCGCCTTTACGGCCACCAATGTGAAGCCCTTTACGCTGACCAAGCGTGTGGTACATCAAACCTTGGTGCTGACCGATCACTTCACCTTCTGGTGTTTCAATATTACCAGGTTGCGCTGGAAGGTATTTGCCAAGGAACTCTGTGAACTTACGCTCACCGATGAAACAAATACCCGTTGAGTCTTTCTTTTTCGCTGTGATCAGGTCTTGCTCTTCTGCGATGCGTCGTACTTCTGGTTTTTCCAAATCACCGACAGGGAATAGGCTACGTGCAACTTGCTCGTGACTTAGTGTGTACAGGAAGTAGCTCTGGTCTTTGTTGCCGTCTAGACCACGTAGCATCTGAGGCTTTTCACCGTTCTCAGGGAAAGAACGACGTACGTAGTGACCCATTGCGATGTAATCGGCATCCAGAACTTCATCAGCGAACTCCAGGAATGCTTTAAATTTAATTTCTTTGTTACAAAGAATATCTGGGTTTGGTGTACGGCCTGCTTTGTATTCAGCAAGGAAGTACTCAAATACATTGTCCCAGTATTCTGCAGCAAAGTTGATGGTGTGTAGATGGATGCCCAGCTTGTCACATACTGCTTGAGCATCGGCAAGATCTTCTGCTGCTGTGCAATATTCTTCGTTGTCATCTTCTTCCCAGTTCTTCATGAACAGGCCTTCCACTTGGTAGCCTTGTTGCTTCAGAAGATACGCAGAAACAGATGAATCAACGCCGCCGGACATTCCGACGATGACTTTCTTTTGGCTGTTATCAGACATTACTAAACACCACTTAAATAAACGGGACGCAGATTCTAACAGAATCCACAGACCGGTGACAGATCCGAGATCGAAATCACACTTCGTTTTGCTGCATTTTTCTGCTACAGCATCACCAATTCGCAATTTCACGAGTATAGAAGTGCTATATATGGCATAGTTGCCAAAAATCCAAGAGGAAAAGTTAAATGACCGAAGAAAACCAGTTTATGCAAGAAGGCGAGTTGATCGAAATCATCGAAAATCAACTAGAAGATGGTAACCCAATAAAAGTAAAAGAAACCCTAATGCGCTTAATGATGACAGGTACGCCCCGGGAGGACGCGATAGCGATGATGGCGTGTGCGATGTCGATTGAAGTTTTTGACGTGATGAAAAACGACGGTGAATTTAATCTAAAGCGCTACACAGAGCATCTTAATCAGCTTCCTGACCTGAGTTTCATGGAAGGCGAATAGCGCTCAAGAAAGAAAAAAATAGGCGGCAAACGTTTGCTATAATTGCTTTTATTGCTGCTTTATTGTTAGCGGTATAGAATCCGTTCTCCTTTTCATCCCCTTACTCAGACTAACAATATGAAATTTCCTGGACAACGCAAATCGAAGCACTATTTTCCTGTTCATGCTCGTGATCCATTGGTGAGCCAAGCACAAGAAAGCAAGAAGATGACGCGCACCCACATCATCGGTATTGATCAGACTCTGGTTGATATTGAAGCTAAAGTTACAACGGATGTGATTGAAAAGTACGGTTTGAGTAAAGGACACTCGTTGGTTATTGATGACGCAACCGCGGAAGCGCTATACCAACAGCTAAAAGAAGAGAACCTCATTACTAATGAGTATGCGGGTGGCACAATTGGCAACACACTACATAATTACTCTGTGCTTGCGGATGACCGTTCGACTCTTCTAGGCGTAATGAGCCAGGACATTAAGATCGGCAGCTATGGTTACCGTTACTTATGTAACACCTCTAGCCGTATGGATCTGAACTATCTACAAGGGGTACAAGGGGCAATCGGTCGTTGTTTTGCTCTGATTACTGAAGACGGTGAACGTACTTTCGCAATCAGCGAAGGTCAAATGAACCAACTTCATCCAGATAACATCCCAGAGAAAATCTTCAAAAGTGCATCAGCGCTTGTCCTGACGGCGTATCTCGTTCGTTGTAAAGAAGGCGATCCAATGCCGGAAGCAACCATGCGTGCGATTGAATACGCGAAGAAATACGATGTACCAGTGGTGTTAACGCTTGGAACTAAGTTTGTAATTCAAGATGATCCGATTTTTTGGCAAGCATTTATTCGTGACCATGTTTCTGTTGTCGCGATGAATGAAGACGAAGCTGAAGCGCTAACGGGTGAGTCTGATCCTCTAGCGGCATCTGACAAGACGTTAGATTGGGCTGACATGGTACTTTGTACCGCTGGCCCTGTTGGCTTGTTCATGGCAGGCTACACCGAAGATAGTGCAAAGCGCGAAACTTCACTGCCACTTCTTCCAGGTTCTATCGCAGAGTTCAATCGTTACGAATTTAGTCGACCAGCGAAGAAAGAATCGTGTGAGAATGCAATTAAAGTTTATTCACACATTTCGCCTTACATGGGTGGTCCAGAGAAAATTAAGAATACCAATGGTGCAGGTGATGCGGCACTGTCCGCAGTTTTGCATGATATGGCTGCAAATAAGTATCATAAAGAAAATGTGCCTAACTCAAGCAAGCACAGTAATGAGTATTTAACTTATTCTTCATTCTCTCAAGTATGTAAATACGCGAATCGTGCAAGTTATGAAGTGTTAGTACAGCATTCCCCACGTCTATCTCGTGGTTTGCCTGAGCGTGAAGATAGTTTAGAAGAAGCATACTGGGAGCGTTAATTCGATTCCTAGAGTGAGAACTTCATATATCAAAAAAAATGGCGCATGTTGAATGCGCCATTTTTTTATCTGCTTATAGTGATAAGCAAACAAAAAGGCTTCCATTTGAAGCCTTTAAACATTCACTTGACCCGCCCTAAATAAGGTTGAGTTAGATTAAGAAGTCGTCTAGAGATTTGCCGGCATCAAGTAGCTCTTGAATTGCAGAAGGCGTACGGCCTTGGCCTGTCCAAGTTTTCTCTTCACCGTTAGTATCGGTGTATTTGTACTTAGCTGGGCGTGGAGCACGCTTAGCTTTCATCTTAGTTTTAGTCTCACCCGCTAGTGCACTAATAAGTGCTTCAACATCGATACCGTCTTTCGCGATTTGCTCTGCGATAGCTGCCATTTTTGCTTCTTGCTCAGCTTGTGCTGCGCGGTCAGCTTCTTCAGCTTCTTGACGCTCTTGGACAACGATAGTGAGTTTATCTAGAGCTTCTTCCAATTGTTCTAGAGTCAGCTCACGAGAAAATGCACGAAGGCTACGGATATTTAGAAGTGTTTTAGTCAGCTCTGACATAACGATTCCTATTAATAGGTTGAGAGGTTCGACATACGTTATCAAAATGATAAATTAAATGCCAAACTGGAAATATAGCATAGAGTTCTTATATTTAACTTTATCTTTTCAATATGTGCAAATATTAATTTATTATTTTGATGAAATTTTTAATCGTTTCATTATAGATGAGAAATTAAATAGACTAAAGCTTATCTTAATACAGATTGAAGTCCGATTTTTTGTTATAGATACGATAAGCTTTTAGGTTTGTAGATACTCTATTTGTCGCTTGAATTGAAATTACCATTAATATTTTTGATGGTGAGGAGGCAACTAATTAGATGGTATCGGTTTTTTATTTTTGGCTTAACTTCATAGCAACTCAGACGAAAGTTAGTAGTCAAGTTTCATAATTATCATCCTTGAAGTGCTTGCAGTGCACATTGATCCTTTGTTGGTTCCTGATTTATAAACGGTTACGACAACTTTTTATCCACTAAATTTAGTTTGATGTGTTGCATTGGAGGGCTTCATGAGTACAATGGACGTTACCTGATGCAATATTGCAGATAATTTGTTGTCGATTTGTGTAATTGATGGTTAACTGTCTGTTATTGCCGTAGAGGTGCAGTCTCGAAGAGTAGCTATTATTGGGGTGATGCCAATGAATAATAGTGGAAGGCGAAGATTGCCGAAGTAAGTAGCCTATCAAAACTGCTTGCTGGGGTTGTATCTGAAAGGAACAACACTGCCATAGTATATTTACATTAAACTATGGAGCGCTACTGTAGGGTTGGGTGAAGTGTTCGCTTCCCTGTCGCTAAGTTCAACATGAGCACGTGTCATATACAACGTGTTTTGTCTGCAGTAGGTCTCTAGCCAAACTTTGGTTTTTGAAGATCATGAATTTAATAGATTTTGCACATTCTCCCGTTTCGTTATTACCGCCTGTTGTTGCACTGACGCTGGCAATTTTGACTCGACGCGTTTTAGTTTCTCTCGGTGTAGGTATCGTACTTGGTGCGGTTCTACTTAACGACTGGTCTATCGGCTCTACCGCTGGCTACGTCAGTGCCCAAGTTTCTTCTGTTTTTATTGAGGACGGTGGTATCAATACTTGGAATATGAGTATTGTTGGCTTCCTAATCTTGTTAGGTATGACAACGGCGTTGTTGACCCTGTCTGGTGGTACTCGCGCTTTCGCTGAATGGGCGCAAACTCGAGTAAAAAGTAAACGTGGCTCTAAACTTCTTGCTGCCTTTCTAGGCGTATTCATTTTTGTCGACGATTACTTTAACAGTCTCGCTGTTGGTGCGATCTCTCGTCCAGTTACAGACCGCTTCTATGTTTCACGCGCTAAACTCGCGTACATCCTAGACTCAACGGCTGCACCTATGTGTGTGATCATGCCAGCTTCAAGTTGGGGGGCTTATATCATCACGATCATCGGTGGTATTTTAGTATCGCACGGCGTAACGGAGTACTCAGCACTTGGTGCGTACGTTCGTCTTATCCCAATGAACTTTTACGCTGTATTTGCACTGCTCATGGTATTTGCAGTGGCGTGGTTTGGTCTAGATATCGGCAAAATGCGTGAGCATGAAATTGCAGCGTCTCAAGGTCGTGGTTTTGATAAAGATAAAGAGAACGATATTCAAGAAGCGCACGATCTTAATGAAGAGCTAGATATTCACGAAAGTGAAAGAGGTAAGGTATCTGACCTAGTACTTCCTATCGTGACACTTATTGTGGCGACGATCGCTTCAATGCTTTACACCGGTGGTCAAGCGCTGGCAGCAGATGGAAAACAATTTGCGCTGTTAGGTGCGTTTGAGAACACTGATGTAGGTATGTCTCTTATTTACGGTAGTTTACTTGGTCTTGCAGTCGCTCTATTTACTGTATTGAAACAAGGCTTACCAATGGTTGAGATTACTCGTACGCTTTGGATTGGTGCTAAGTCAATGTTCGGCGCGATTCTCATCCTTATCTTCGCTTGGACGATCGGCTTGGTTATCAGCGATATGAATACCGGATCTTACTTGTCAACGATGGCACAGGGTAATATTGATCCTCATTGGCTACCGGTTATCTTGTTCTTGCTGTCAGGCCTAATGGCTTTCTCTACAGGTACGTCGTGGGGTACCTTTGGCATCATGCTGCCTATCGCAGGTGACATGGCGGGCGCGACTGACATCGCACTTATGCTACCTATGTTGAGTTCGGTACTCGCTGGTGCGGTATTTGGTGACCATTGTTCGCCAATTTCTGATACGACCATTCTGTCTTCTACAGGTGCACGTTGTAATCACATTGATCACGTGGCGACACAGTTACCTTATGCTCTGTCAGTTGCTCTTGTTGCCTGTGTAGGCTTTATTACGCTTGGTATGACGGCTTCTACCGTAATTTCTTTCATTGCAGCATCGATCACGTTCGTTATCGTTTGTGTGATTTTATCCTGGCTGTCTAAGTCAAAAATGACATCATGTCAGAATGCTTAGATTGTTTGATATAGCGAACTAAAATAAAAACTCCGCTCAATTGGCGGAGTTTTTTTATGCAATATCAAGATAGGTTGAAAGTGATACGTGCAGCCCATTGAAAGCACCTTTTGTATCGCATTAAACGTGTCGGTATGCATAATATCCGAACGGGACGAATGGGTATTACAGTAGCAATCAGACTCGATTTAAAAGGATCAGACGTTGAGATTGTATTTTTTGATTAAGCGATACAAGGTTGTTCGGGATATCCCTAAATCCCGCGCAGCTGCACTTATATTGTGTTTGTTTTCCTCTATTACATGGAGCAAATATTCGAGGTCGACTTGCTCTACAGAGGGGAGTAATTGCCGCTCGCAACTGTCTAGTCCTAAGTCTGTGACTAGGAGAGTATTATCTTCGCACATCACGATTGCCCTTTGAATTACGTTACGGAGTTCGCGTACGTTACCAGGCCATCGGTGTTTTTGTAGTTTTGCTTTAACTTCATTGGACATGTTGTTGATCTGTCCTTTTGATAGGTCTTTCAAAAAATACTCGGCTAAGATCAGAATGTCGTTGCCGCGTTCTCTTAACGGTGGAATTGTTAGCGGTAAAATATTGAGCCTATAAAATAGGTCTTCTCGAAATTGGCCTTGAACCACCTCATTTTTCAGGTCTACGTGACTCGCGACTATCACTCGGCAATCCACATGGATATTCTTATCAGCTCCCACTTTGTGGATCAGTTTATTCTCAAGAAAGTGCAGAAGATGAATTTGAAGTTGAGGAGGCATGTCTCCATCTCATCTAAAAATAGCGTTCCCTTGTGCGCCTTTTGAATATACCCAACATGTTCTGATATGGCACCTGTAAATGCCCCTTTCTCGTGCCCAAATAGCTCCGAGGCGATAAGACCGCTGGGTATCACCCACAGTTTACCTCCACAAAAGGTGATGAGCGTCGACTTGATAGTTGGTGGATGATTCTCGCGCACAGCCCTTTACCCACACCGGTCTCACCTTGGATAAGAACCTCTGCATCACACTGCGCATACTTCCTTAATATATTACTTAGCTCGTTGATACAGGCACTATTTCCAATCAAGGTGAATGGATTGGCATCAATGTTTTGCGTAATTATTTTGGTTCGACTCTTATGTAGTTTCATGATTAGCCACTTTTTTGGTTCTAATCAAAGCGTAGTTGCGAAATGGTTGTCTCAAAAGTGAGTAGCTGTATCATATTTGAGAATTTATCAAGTTAACATACGCTTGGGCGCTAACCGGTTGTTCTAGAATCAATTAATGGATTTGTTTTTTTTTAACATGCTCTCGTTGCAAATGCGCTCAGTTGTTTAGAGTCTGGGTTAATATGTCGCTCCAATGGTCGTAAAATTAGTGGTTTAGCAAATTATTTGAGAAAAGTTTGAATTCAGTATTGAAAAAATTAACAAGCTTAGTTAGTGTGGTCATTAACGAAGCAACTCAATCGAGCCTTAAATAAGTATGCGTAATTTTGCAATGAATATTCATCATCATCATCACCCAGCCTAGTCTTTCGGGAGATGCACGCATACCCGGGAGGCAGGAAACTCCCGGAGGTTAAAATCAAAGTACATACAGATTTCAAACCCTCGGGAGACCCAACTCTCCCGAGGGTTTTTTAGTTTGCTGATTTATAAAATATTTTAAATATCGAATTTGCACAGGGATAAAGCAATGCAAACACAACGCTTAAGAATTGCCATTCAGAAAAAAGGCCGCCTTAGTAAAGAGAGCCAAGCTCTATTGAAAAAATGTGGTGTTAAATTCAATGTCATGGGTGAGCGATTGGTCGTTCATTCAGAAAATATGCCAATTGATTTGCTTTTGGTACGCGATGATGACATCCCTGGTTTAATTATGGATGGTGTGGTTGACCTAGGCTTCATTGGTGAAAATGAACTTGAAGAAGTTCGTCTGGACCGTAAAGCATTAGGCGAGCCTAGCGAGTTTGTGCAACTTCGTCGTCTTGATTTTGGTGGCTGCCGTTTGTCTATCGCTATCGACAAAGATGAGGAATACAACGGCCCGCAAGATTTAGCAGGGAAACGTATCGCAACGACTTACCCACAATTGCTAAAAGCTTACATGGATGAAGTTGGTGTATCGTTCTCAACATGTATGTTGACCGGTTCTGTGGAAGTTGCTCCTCGCGCTGGCCTAGCAGACGCGATTGCAGATTTAGTGTCGACCGGTGCAACGCTTGAAGCAAACGGTTTAAAAGAAGCTGAAATTATCTTCAAATCAAAAGCGACACTGATTCAACGTACTGGCGAATTCGATGCAGATAAAGTGGCACTGATCGAAAAATTACTGACTCGTATGCAAGGCGTACAGCAAGCGAAGGAGTCGAAGTACATCATGCTACACGCTCCCGCTGATAAATTAGACCAAATTAAGACACTGTTACCAGGAGCCGAAGATCCGACTGTTTTACCACTCTCTGCAGACAAGCAAAAAGTGGCGGTTCACTTGGTCAGTACTGAAAACTTGTTCTGGGAAACGATGGAACAGCTCAAAGAATTGGGTGCGAGCTCAATCCTAGTACTACCAATTGAAAAAATGATGGAGTAATCGTGATGAGAACAGTTGTATGGCAATCGCTGAGCGAAACACAGCAGGATTCGATTCTGGAGCGTCCAGCAATTACAGAGGGCGCAAATATTACTGCCGCAGTTTCTGAAATCATCGCGAAAGTTCGTAATGAAGGTGATGCTGCATTAGTAGAGTTGACTGAGAAGTTTGACCGCGTTAAGCCGGAGTCTATTCGTTTATCGGCTCAAGACATTGATAAAGCTTCAGCGCGTCTTCCTGAAAAAATGAAGAATGCGCTTGAGCAAGCCTATGAAAATATCTCGAAGTTTCACAAAGCACAGAAGCCACAGCCTATCAAAGTAGAAACTCAACCAGGTGTACTTTGTGAGCAGGTCACGCGCCCAATTCAAAAAGTGGGTTTGTACATTCCTGGCGGTAGCGCACCATTACCATCGACGGTTTTGATGCTGGGTGTTCCTGCAAACATAGCAGGTTGTCGAAAAGTGGTGCTTTGCTCTCCACCACCAATTGCCGACGAGATCCTTTATGTAGCGAAACTGTGTGGCATCGATGAAGTGTATAACGTCGGTGGCGGTCAAGCGGTGGCGGCGATGGCTTACGGCACAGAGACGGTATCGAAAGTTGATAAGATCTTTGGTCCGGGTAACGCCTACGTGACAGAAGCAAAACGTCAGGTGAGTAATGATTTCCGCGGCGCAGCGATTGATATGCCTGCAGGTCCATCAGAAGTGCTTGTGATTGCGGATGAAACGGCCGACCCAGACTTCATTGCCGCGGATCTGCTGAGCCAAGCGGAGCACGGTCCTGATTCCCAAGTGGTACTTGTGACGCCTTCACCAGTGATTGCAGATCAAGTGACGGATGCGGTTCAACGCCAACTTAAAGCACTCTCTCGTGCCGATATCGCACAGCAGGCGCTGGCTTCCAGCCTAATCATCATTGCGGAGTCTCTGACTCAAGCTGTTGCAATCTCAAATTACTACGGCCCTGAGCACTTGATTGTTCAGACCAAGACCCCTCGCGAGCTTCTACCTCTATTAGATAACGCAGGTTCAATCTTCCTAGGCGATTGGTCTCCTGAATCAGCAGGTGATTACGCGTCAGGTACTAACCACGTGCTTCCTACTTATGGTTACACGCGTACCTACTCAAGCTTAGGTTTGGCGGATTTCTCTAAACGTATGACGGTTCAAGAACTGTCTGCTGATGGTCTAAAGAACCTTGCGCCAACGGTGGTAACCATGGCTGAGGCGGAAGGTCTTGATGCGCACAAGCGTGCGGTGACTATCCGTACTGAAAAATTAACCCGCGTAGTAAATAAGGCAAGTAAGTAAGAGGACAATAAGATGGAAAAACTAGCGCGTAAACAAGTCCAACAGCTAACGCCTTATTTATCGGCTCGCCGAATTGGTGGAACGGGTGACGTATGGCTCAATGCGAACGAATCACCTTTCAACAATGAGTACAAAACAGATTTTGCTCGTCTTAATCGTTACTGCGAATGCCAACCTAAAGAATTGATTTCCGCTTACGCAGCGTATGCGGGTGTGAAACCAGAGCAGACGCTAACTTCTCGTGGTGCGGATGAGGGCATTGAACTCTTAGTTCGTGCATTCTGTGAGCCAGGGGAAGATGCGATTTTATACTGCCCACCGACTTACGGCATGTATGCAATTAGTGCTGAAACCATTGGTGTAGAGCGTAAAACCGTACCGCTAACGTCAGATTGGCAACTGGATCTAGTCGGTATTGAAGCCAACCTAGATAAGGTCAAACTGGTTTTCGTCTGTTCGCCAAACAACCCAACGGGTAACCTCGTGAAACGTGAAGATATTGTGTCTCTGCTTGAGATGACAAAAGATCGTGCAATCGTGGTGATGGACGAAGCGTACATCGATTTTTGCCCAGAAGCGTCAACGGTGGATTTGCTCGCGCAATACCCGAACTTAGCGATTCTGCGTACTCTGTCGAAAGCGTTTGCGCTTGCTGGCTTACGTTGTGGATTTACGCTTGCGAACGAAGAGTTGATCAATGTACTTCTTAAAGTTATCGCGCCATACCCGGTACCAGTTCCCGTAGCTGAAATTGCGATTCAAGCATTGTCAGAAGCGGGCTTAGCCCGAACGAAATTCCAAGTTCTTGACCTCAACGCAAACCGTGCTTACTTGCATGTTGGTTTATCGATGTTTCCAGATTTGGAAGTGTTTGAAGGCTGGGGTAACTACCTATTGGTGAAATTCCCAAATGGCGATGATCTTTTCAAAGCCGCTTGGGACACCGGAATTATCTTGCGTAATTCGCCCATCGAAAACTGTGTGCGTATCAGCGTAGGTAACCGTGACGAGTGCGAAAAAACACTCGGATTTATTAGAAACTACTACTCATAAGTAGCGACAGAATGAATCGCTCTCGCTAAACAGTGAGGCGCAAAAGAATAGTAATAAGGAAGTTCGAGTGAGCAAACAACAAAAAATCCTATTTATCGACCGTGACGGCACCTTGATTGTTGAGCCGCCGATTGATTTTCAAGTCGACCGCCTAGACAAACTAAAACTAGAGCCATTTGTTATCCCGAGCCTGTTGTCGTTGCAAGCTGCGGGTTACCGTCTAGTGATGGTAACGAACCAAGATGGTTTGGGGACAGATAGCTACCCACAAGAAGACTTTGATGCGCCACACACTATGATGATGGAGATCTTCGAATCTCAAGGTGTGAAGTTTGATGACATTCTGATTTGCCCTCACTTTGAAGAAGAGAACTGCGCTTGCCGTAAACCTAAATTGGGTATGGTGAAAGAGTACCTTCAAGGTGGCAAAGTTGATTTCCAAAACTCAGTCGTGATTGGCGATCGACAAACCGATCTTCAACTTGCAGAAAATATGGCGATTCGCGGTATTCAATACAACCCAGAAACCATGGGCTGGAAGCAGATCCTTAAAGATCTGACGGTTAAAGCGCGCGTTGCTGAAGTGATTCGTACCACGAAAGAAACGGACATCAAAGTTGCGGTTAATCTTGATCAGCAAGGTGGAAACGATATCTCTACCGGCCTTGGCTTCTTCGACCACATGCTGGATCAAATTGCCACGCACGGCGGATTCCAAATGGTGTGCAAAGTGGAAGGTGACCTACACATTGATGATCACCACACGGTAGAAGATACCGCTCTTGCGCTGGGTCAAGCGTTGAAAGAGGCTCTGGGTGACAAGCGCGGTATTGGCCGCTTTGGCTTTAGCCTGCCGATGGATGAGTGTTTGGCACAATGTGCACTAGACCTGTCTGGTCGCCCTTATCTCAAGTTCGATGCACAGTTTAGTCGTGAGCAGGTCGGTGGTCTATCAACAGAGATGGTTGTGCACTTCTTCCGCTCTTTGACTGACACCCTAGCGTGTACGCTGCACCTTTCTTCGGCTGGCGATAATGATCATCACATCATTGAGAGCCTATTTAAAGCGTTTGGCCGAACTCTACGTCAAGCGATCAAAGTAGAAGGTAGCGAGCTACCAAGCAGCAAAGGCGTGCTGTAAGGCTAACGTTAGCAAGGAGAAAAACAGTGATAGAACAGAAAGTTGTCATTATCGATACTGGCTGTGCCAATGTTTCTTCGGTGAAGTTTGCCATTGAACGCTTAGGCTATGACGTAACCATTTCTAAAGATCCGCAAATCGTATTGTCGGCTGACAAGCTATTTCTACCGGGAGTGGGAACCGCCAGTGAAGCGATGAAGAACTTAGAAGAGCGCGAACTTATCAGCTTGGTGAAACAAGTAGAAATGCCGCTGCTAGGCATCTGCTTAGGCATGCAACTGTTGGGTAAAGTTTCTCAAGAGAAAGGGCAGAATGCGGACGAGTCGGTTGAGTGCCTTGGACTTTGCGATAGCGAAGTGAAGCTACTTCAAACTGGTGATTTACCGCTGCCGCATATGGGGTGGAACACCGTCTCTGCAAAAGCAGGTAATCCGCTGTTCAATGGTATCGAAGAAGGTGAGTACTTCTACTTTGTACACAGCTTTGCTATGCCAGTTGGTGATTACACCATTGCAGAATGTGAATACGGCAATCCGTTCACCGCAGCAGTACAAAGTGGCAACTATTATGGTGTGCAATTCCACCCTGAGCGTTCTTCCAAAGCGGGTGCGAAGCTTATTCAAAACTTCTTAGAATTATAAAAGGAATTTAGTGTGATTATTCCAGCTCTTGATTTAATTGAAGGACAGGTGGTTCGCCTTTATCAAGGTGATTATGGTCAAGTAACCGAATACAAAGTCGACCCAGCAGAGCAGTTCAACTTGTACCACCAAGCCGGTGCGAACTGGCTGCACTTGGTGGATCTGACGGGTGCGAAAGATACAACGGCGCGTCAACTTGATTTGATTACAAAACTACTGGCGAGCACACCGGCGAACATTCAAATCGGTGGCGGTGTGCGAACAGAGCAAGACGTTGTGGATCTACTTGAAGCAGGCGCACAGCGCGTAGTTGTGGGCTCTACAGCAGTCAAACAGCCAGAACTTGTGAAAGGTTGGATTGAAAAGTATGGTGCGGATAAAATCGTTCTAGCGCTAGACATCAACATCGACCAAGGCGGCACACGCAAAGTGGCGATTTCAGGCTGGCAAGAAGATTCAGGCGTGACTATCGAAGCACTGATCAATGATTACCTAACGGTAGGTCTACAGCACGTGCTTTGCACGGACATTTCTCGTGACGGTACGCTAGAAGGTTCAAACGTTGAGCTTTACGTCGACCTATGTAAACAATACCCACAGGTGCAATTCCAATCTTCAGGTGGCATCGGCTCGTTAGCAGATATCGAAGCGCTAAAAGGCAGCGGTGTAGAAGGTGTGATTGTCGGTCGTGCGCTGTTAGATGGTCAGTTCACAGCAGAGGAGGCATTTGCATGTTGGCAAAGCGAATAATTCCATGTCTTGATGTTCGTGATGGGCAAGTGGTGAAGGGCGTTCAATTCCGTAACCACGAAATCATCGGCGACATTGTTCCTCTAGCACAGCGTTATGCGGAAGAAGGCGCTGACGAACTGGTTTTCTACGATATTACCGCCTCAAGCGATGGTCGTGTCGTCGATAAAAGTTGGGTTGCTCGCGTTGCAGAGGTGATTGATATTCCGTTCTGTGTTGCTGGTGGTATTAAATCAGCGGAAGACGCAGCTCGTATTCTTGAGTTTGGTGCAGACAAGGTGTCTATCAACTCACCAGCATTGGCGAACCCACAGCTGATTACTGACCTTGCCGACAAGTTTGGTGTGCAGTGTATCGTCGTTGGTATCGATTCATACTACGACAAAGAGACGGGCAAGTATCAGGTTTACCAGTTTACTGGTGATGAAGAACGCACCAAAGCGACCCAATGGGAAACGCGTGACTGGGTGCAAGAAGTGCAAAAGCGCGGTGCTGGTGAAATCGTATTGAATATGATGAATCAAGATGGTGTGCGTAACGGTTACGACATTGAACAACTGAATATGGTGCGTGAGGTATGTAACGTACCGTTGATTGCCTCGGGTGGTGCAGGTGCGATGGATCACTTTGCAGAAGCATACCAAAAAGCAAACGTGGATGGTGCGCTTGCCGCATCGGTATTCCACAAACAAGTCATCAATATTGGTGAACTGAAGCAGTATTTGAAACAACAAGGCATTGAGGTACGACTATGAATGTGAAAGCCGCCGAAGTAAGTTCGCTAGCTGAGCGAATCAACTGGGAAAAGGTGGATGGCCTAGTACCTGCCATCATACAAGATTTCCAATCAAGCCAGGTGCTGATGATGGGTTACATGAACCAAGATGCGCTGGTAAAAACGGGCGAAACAGGTCAAGTGACGTTTTTCTCTCGCACCAAAGAGCGTCTTTGGACCAAAGGTGAGACCTCAGGCAATGTACTGCAATTGGTGAACTTGCAGCTCGATTGCGACAACGATACGCTACTGGTGAAAGTGAATCCCATTGGTCCTACGTGTCACTTGGGCAACACTACTTGCTGGGATGTGGCCCCTCAAGAGGAGTCACAAATGGTGTGGCTTCATCAACTTGAGCAGCTACTGGCTGCCCGCAAGAGCGCCGACCCAGATTCCTCTTATACTGCCAGTCTTTATGCCCGTGGCACCAAGCGTATTTCGCAAAAAGTGGGCGAAGAAGGCGTTGAAGTCGCGCTTGCGGCGACGTCGGGCGATAAGGCGGAGCTAGTGTGTGAATCTGCTGACTTGATTTACCACTTAATGGTTCTGCTTCAAGACCAAGGCTTGTCGATGAATGACGTAGTGAACAAACTGAAAGAGCGTCACAAATAAAGAGAAAAAAGGTCCTAGCACCTAGGGCCTATATGGTGAGTGCAGGTTGTTTTGTTAGTTTCTGAGAAAGTTATTGGAATACAGAATACGGAGCGCTTCGCTTACAGGAGCACATTAACCAAACCTAATAGCGTCATTCCGGACGAGCTCAAGCGAGCATCCCGAATCTACTAACTATTAGTGGGCTATTTAGTTGCGGTATATTGCCTTAGAGATGTCAAACTCGGACAGTAGATTCTGAATCACGTTCGTTCCTCACTGTTCAGAATGACAAGTATTTTCCTTATAACTCAAAGACAACGTTTGCGCGTAATACGAGGTTTTAGGCCCTAGGATCCTAGGGCCTGTCTTTTGAATCTAGGACCTTTCGATCACCCACAACACTTCTTAAATTTCTTACCGCTTCCGCAGATACATGGATCGTTACGACCTACTTTTAAGCTGCTCACTGGTTGGCTCAGACGCGGATCTTGTTCCGGCTCTTCTTTTGGGAATGTGCCATCAATGTAGTACCAAAGCCCGTCTTCTTTCACAAAGCGTGAGCGCTCTGTCATGCAGTAGCGTTTGCCGTCTTCATTAAAATAAGCGTTGAACTCAACAAACCCTTCATTTTCATTACTGCCGGTTTCTGTTTTTATCACTTCAAGCTTGCACCAGTTGCTGTCGATAGACTGGGCAATGCCTTCACGCTGTTCTTCTGCGTTGCAGCTTGGGTGATACGTGTTCACGACATAATCCACCAAACCTAACACATGCGCGCTGTAACGTGAGCGCATTAATTGCTCTGGTGTCGTGACATCGGCGTGGTGGCTGTGAGCAATTTCACAACACTGTTTGTAGGTGCGGTTTGAGCCGCAAGGACAAGAAGAAGCCATAAAGGGAAACTCGTTTAATTAAACAGTAAAAATAAGCAACCTCACAAAAGTGAGGTTGGCGGGTATTTGAGGGGCTATTATAGCGTCTTAAGTTGGTTGAGAAAGCAGTTCTTGAGACCACGCAGTGGACTGGCTAAACGCTTTGGCTAATTGCGGCTCAGTCAGTTTGAGAGCACTACAGTACTTTACCGTTGTTTCCCAATCGGCTTTCTCATAGGCGATGATCATCGAGAGCAGATAGCCTAATACGCCTTTGCGACTTGTGAGCGCTTGCTTGATTTCCTCATCAACCGGAATGTCACTTATCACATCGCAAAGCGGTTGGTCTAATAGTGAATCTAATAGTGAGAACATTCCCGTTAAAAACGCTTGGCCTGGGTCGTGCTTAGTGCTCATCTGGCTGAGCAAAATTTCACACATACGCGCGCGCTGAATCGCCAAAGAGTACAAAAAGTCCGGTTTGTCTTCGTGCACTGAAGCTATCGCGACAAGAGAAATAAAGCGTCTTAAACGTTCTTCACCAAGATAAACCAGCGCCTGACGGAAAGACTTAATCTTAGTGGTGAGCGTGTAACCCGAGTTTACATAAGTCATTAGCTTATAAGACAAGGTCACATCGATAGAAAACAGGCGTTCGACTTCATTAAAATTGATGGGTTTGTCTGCAATCTCTTTACACAGCTGAATAACCGTCAAAAACGCCGGGCTAAGGCGCTTCTTCTGAATCATCTCAGGCTTACTGAAGAAGTAACCTTGGAAGAAGTTAAAGCCAGCGTCCATCGCTTGTTCAAACTCTTCATAGGTTTCAACCTTCTCGGCTAAAAACTTGATGTCAAAGTGGCCAAGTGATTGAATGTAAATCGCTGCCTTCTCGATAGGGACTAAGCGAATATCGAACTTGATGATCGCAACATAAGGTAAAAAACGCTTCCAAGCTTTAGTCGGAACAAAGTCATCTAACGCAACGCGATAGCCAGAAGCATGTAGATGTTTGATTGCATGAAGTAACTCATCTGTTGGCTCGCAATCTTCCAACACTTCAACCACGAGGGATTCATTAGGAAACAGAGTAGGGACTAGGTTAACCAAGCTTTGATAAGGGAAGTTTACAAAGCCGAGCTTATCACCCAGAGTACTATAGTGCGTGGTTAGGAAATGGTCAGAAAGAAGTCGACTAGTCGCTAGCTCAGGTTCTACTTCTGGAAAGGTATTTTTCGGACCATCACGGAAGAGAAGCTCATACCCGATGGTACGCTTTTCTCTATCCAGTATCGGTTGGCGAGCTACGTATGAATACTTCAATGCGGTGATATGTTCTGACTTAACTAAGTTATATGATAATAACGATTTTTGGCAAAATATCTATGCCCTATACGGTATTCTGTTAATTGTACACTTGCTCTAGTTTGAATCTTTCTTAAAAGGTCGCGTTTGAAGGTCAAATTCATTGGCATGGGCTTTTAGTACAGAGCCCTGCGTGTACCAGTCACCCAAAACAATTCTCGTATATTCAACACCATTTTTGTCAAAATAATGTCTATTCGGGCGGTGAGTATGACCGTGAATCATCAGGTTGACGCCGTTTTGAGACATAACGCGCTCCACTTCGTCTTGGTTAACGTCCATGATGTCGAGAGACTTGGTTTTTTTGTCGTCTCGAATGTCTGATTGAACCTTAGCGACAATTCTTTTCTTAACGAACCAAGGAATACGATTAAACAGCCATTGTAGCCATGGCTTATGAACGGTTTTACGAAACTCTTGATATTTTACGTCGTCGATACAAAGCGTATCCCCATGAAGGATTACCACCTTTCGTCCATAGAGATCAATCGTACAAACGTCACTTAACAAGGTGATACCCGTTTCTTCACAAAAACGTTTGCCTAACAGAAAATCACGATTGCCTTGGATGAAAAAAACGGAAACACCAGAACGGGTTAATGCTTTGAATTCAGAGCGGATTTGGTCGGCAAAAGACGTTCTATCATCGTCGCCAACCCAAAATTCGAATAAATCGCCTAATACATACAGTGCGTCAGCATGGATCGCTTCCGATCTCATAAACGTGACGAAGCACTCCGTAATGTCCGGACGAGCAGGCGTGAGGTGTAGATCTGATATAAATAATGTCGTCATAAAAATAAGGGGAGGCGATGCCTCCCCACAAACTTATTTGTTAGTTCGAATCCGAGCGAATTACTCTTCGATTGTTGTACCAGTGATTACCACATCTTCTAGTGGTACGTCTTGGTGCATGCCGTAAGAGCCAGTGCTAACGCCTTTGATCTTGTTTACGATGTCCATGCCTTCAACAACTTCACCGAATACACAGTAACCCCAACCGTCTAGGCTTTCACTGCGGAAGTCTAGGAAAGTGTTGTTGTTCACGTTGATGAAGAACTGAGAGCTCGCGGAGTGCGGTTCCATAGTACGTGCCATAGCAAGTGTACCCACTTTATTGCTTAGGCCATTGTTTGCTTCGTTCTTGATTGGTGCACGAGAAGTTTTTTCACGTAGACCAGACTCCATACCACCACCTTGGATCATGAAGCCGTCAATAACACGGTGGAAAAGAGTGTTGTCGTAGAAACCGTCGCGGCAGTACTGAAGGAAGTTTGCGCTTGTCTCTGGCGCTTTCTCGTCGTTTAGTTGAATCTTGATGTCACCAAAATTAGTGTGAAGGGTGATCATGCTATTTTCCTTTACTGTGTTGTATTGAAGTTGGGATTCTAGCCTAAGTTATAACGCATGCAAAACTCAGGATCATGAAAATAAACGTTTTGTGCTTGAAGTTTAGCCGATTATCGTTTTATCCGTGAATTGCTATTACCTAATAAGGTTGGAGTTGATATACTCGGCTTAATTGTCATTCATTCACAATCATAGATAGAGATCATGTTAAAGATATATAACACACTCACAAGACAGAAAGAGGAATTCAAACCAATTACAGCTGGCAAAGTTGGCATGTATGTGTGTGGAGTTACCATCTACGATCTCTGTCATATCGGTCACGGTCGTACGTTTGTTTCTTTTGACGTCGTTTCTCGCTACCTACGTTACCTAGGTTATGATCTAACGTTTGTACGTAACATTACCGACATTGATGACAAAATCATCAAGCGTGCAGCAGAAAACGGAGAGTCTTGCGATTCACTGACTGAGCGTCTGATTGGCGAAATGCACGCTGACTTTGATGCGCTAAACATGAAGCGTCCTGACGTTGAGCCTCGTGCTACTCAGTTTATCGCTGAAATCATCGAGTTGGTTGAGAAGCTAATTGAACGCGGTTTTGCCTACGTTGCAGATAACGGCGATGTAATGTTTGAAGTAGGCAAATTTGATGAGTACGGTAAGCTTTCTAAGCAAGACCTAGAGCAACTTCAAGCGGGTGCACGTGTTGATATCGAAACAGCAAAACGCAGCCCTCTAGATTTCGTACTTTGGAAGATGTCTAAGCCAGGTGAACCAACGTGGGAATCGCCATGGGGAGCAGGTCGTCCAGGTTGGCATATTGAGTGTTCTGCAATGAACTCTTCAATTCTAGGTAACCACTTCGATATTCACGGCGGCGGCTCAGATCTTCAGTTCCCACACCACGAGAACGAAATTGCGCAATCATGCTGTGCACACGACACGCAATACGTGAACACATGGATGCACAGCGGCATGGTGATGGTAGACCGTGAGAAAATGTCTAAGTCTCTAGGTAACTTCTTCACTATCCGTGACGTTCTTGGTCACTACGATGCTGAGACAGTTCGCTACTTCCTAATGTCTGGTCACTACCGTAGCCAGCTGAATTACAGCGAAGATAACCTACATCAAGCTCGCGCTGCTCTGGAGCGTCTGTACACGTCTCTACGTGGTCTCGATTTAAACGCAGCACCAGCGGGTGGTGAAGAATACGTGACTCGTTTTACTGCCGCGATGAACGACGACTTCAATACGCCAGAAGCGTACTCAGTACTGTTCGACATGGCACGTGAAGTAAACCGTCTGAAGACAGAAAACGTAGAGAAAGCAAGCGAACTAGGTGCGCTGATGCGTGAATTGGCTGAAGTGATCGGTATTCTTCATCAAGATCCAGAAGCGTTCCTAAAAGGCGACGCAGGTAACGACGATGAAGTGGCTGAAATCGAAGCGCTAATCAAACTACGTAACGATTCTCGTGCATCAAAAGATTGGGCAAACGCAGACATGGCGCGTGATAAACTGACTGAAATGGGCATCGTTCTAGAAGACGGGGCGGAAGGCACAACGTGGCGTCGTAAATAACGATTCAATCTTAAAAAGGGGCTGATGATTCAGCCCTTTTCTTTACAAGCTTTTATAAATTCTAAACTTTAACGAAGGTAGTGCTCTGTGGCTCAGATGTATTTCTATTACTCGGCAATGAACGCGGGTAAATCGACAACTCTTCTTCAATCTTCTTTTAACTATCAAGAACGCGGTATGACGCCAGTGATTTTTACTGCTGCACTAGACGATCGCTACGGTATAGGAAAAGTGAGCTCTCGTATCGGTTTGCAATCAGACGCGCATTTGTTTCGTCCAGATACTAACTTGTATCAAGAGATTGCTAAGTTACACGGAGTCGAAAAGCGTCACTGTATTCTTATTGATGAGTGTCAGTTCTTATCGAAAGAGCAGGTTTACCAGCTAACAGAAGTGGTTGATAAACTGCATATCCCTGTACTTTGCTATGGTCTTCGTACCGATTTTCTTGGTGAACTTTTTGAAGGCAGTAAGTACCTGCTGTCTTGGGCTGACAAGTTGGTTGAGCTAAAAACCATCTGTCACTGCGGCCGCAAAGCGAACATGGTTATCCGTACTGATGAACACGGCGTTGCTATTAAAGAAGGTGATCAAGTCGCAATCGGTGGTAACGACCGTTACGTATCCGTTTGTCGCCAGCACTACAAAGAAGCGCTTGGTAAGTAAGCGAATCTAGATAAGAGAAAACCACCGAATTCGGTGGTTTTCTCTTATCTGGTTGTTGGCGATTGAGCGAAGGATTACGCTCGCCCAAACTCAAACATTTCTCGAAGTGCTTGGTAAGAGTATTCAACATGATCAGGAATTTCTTGCTCGGTTTGAAAACCTTTTTCTGGGTAGGTTTTTATGCGAGAAAAATCTTCCATCAAAGCTTCAAGCACCATCATCAATGGCATCTCTTCATTGATGTACTCAAAGAAAGGATGTGCGGTGGAAGTGACTTGAAGTTGTGAGTAAGACGACTGCCACTGTTTTTCAAAGGTTGCGATGGCACGTCTTTCCATAAATGGCTTTTGAACCAAAATCAGAGACTCACATTGAATCCCTTTTTCTTTCAATAGCTGCTCAGTGAAGCGGACGTTCTCTCCACTGTTACTGGATTGTGTCTCGACTAAAATCGCTTCACTTGGTACGCCAGCCAGCTTAGCGACTTCAGCTAAGGTTTCGGCTTCACTCTTCTCAAACAAGCCATCGGTAAAGCGACCTTCGCCACCAGAAAAGACAATCAATGGCGCAAGGTTTTGCTGATAAAGCTTGGCAGCATACTCAGCAACGCGTAGGTCATTGCTACACATAACAAACAAGCAATCGGCAGGTTTTACGTCATGCTTAAGCTGCATGTAATCCCACAAAATTTCGATGTGTTGATAAAGCTTCATAGTGCATCCAATGTTGATTTAAACTGAAATTGGTAACCAAGCTCGATGAGCTTGTCTGCGAGAATGCGCTTATCTGGCGTGTCTGTGATTGGCGGTAGGGCAATATCTAAATCATTTTTTGAAATTGCCGCTTGGTAAAATTCGGCTTTGCTGACGGTAGTAGGTGTCGTGGCATTCACGACGTCATTGTCGATGTTATTGAGAGCGAAAACCGTTGCTGCCACTGCGTCGTCTTGATGCAACATATTAGCTGGAGCATTGCTGCTGACTTGTTTAAGGCGCATGGCAAAGCGAGAAGGGTGGCGATCGGAACCAATCAGACCACTGCAACGAACGATGACATAGTCGATACCGGAATCAATCACGTATTGTTCGGCTTGCAGCATGATGCGTGCGTTGTCAGAAAAATGCGCATTGTTTTTTGCTAAGGCTAATGTCGCGTCTTCTTCTTTCATATCGACGGCAAGATTTGGATACACAGTGGTGGAACTGACCATTAAGACTTTGCCAACGCCATTTTCTTTTGCTGCCGAAACCAAGCGTTCCCATTGTAGAGCGTATTCATCCCCATTGCCTTGACGAAAGCCGGGAGGAAAGGTGCCGACAATGCACTCGATCTGGTATTGCGCGATGAGTTCTGAGAGCTGCTGTGCCGAATCTGATTCGTTGAGATCTAGCAGTGCAGTGCTGACGCAAGAAATGGGAAATTCGTCCAGTTTTGCTTGGCTACGGCGCGTCACCGTAACTTGATGCCCTTGATCCACTAATGTTTGTGCAATTGGCGTTCCTAGCCAACCTGCGCCTAAGATTAAAGTATTTGCCATCGGTTGTTCCTACTTTTGACCCTTATTGCGACTCAAACAGGGTTTGTAATTCTAATCTGGCTTGTTGGTGTAGGGGATCGGAGTGCCATTTCTGGTGTTGTATCAAATCGATGTTGACTTGCCATGCCAGTTTAGTGAATTGCTCACCAATTTTGATTAATGTATTGGGTGAATGCGATACCAAATGATTTGGAAGGAAGCACCAGCCCAACCCCTTATTTGCCAATTCTAATAAGATGTAATAATTATCAGCGTACCAGATTTCGGGGCTCAGCGCCTGATTGACGCCACTAGTATCAGAACTTTTTGAACGAATAACCAATTGCCTATGCTGCTTTAACTCGTCGATATGGCGAATCTTCTGCGTCGCTAAAGGGTGTTCTGTAGAGGTAAATACGTCAAACCCAATATTGCCGAGATTTGAGAAGTCAATATTTTGTGGCATTTGCAGGTCGCTGAGAATGATGCCCGTCGTTGCACGGCCAGATTTTACGAGCTCGATGATGTCAGGGCTGGAGCCTGTCAAGCATTCAACTTGGATATACGGAAATTGTTGTTCCAAATTTTTGAGTGCTTGAGGAAGGTTAGTGAGCGGGATACCCTCATCAACGGCGAGGATGAACTGAGTCGCTTGTGGTGAAAACAATTGAGCGGCCTTGTTATTCAGTCGGTCGAGTTGGCTAATGGTCGCTAATGCGTAAGGCAATAGTTCATGACCTTTTGCAGTGAGCTTGGGGTAGCGCCCTGTTCGGTCAAATAAATCAACGCCACAGTCGAGTTCCATGTTCATAATATGTTGGCTCACGACAGATTGAGCTCGTCCGAGCTTACGTGCCGCTGCAGAAAAAGAGCCTACTTCAGAGGTCGCAACAAATGCTTGCAGTTGTTCAATGGTAAACATATCGTCTTTACCGATAGTATCTAACTATTACTTATCTTAATTGTAGATAAGCTACGCGTCATTGAGTAGGACTATTTAGGTAAAACATCATGGCTCGTAACGAACGTATCTTTCACGCTGTATTATTTGAACTGATTGCTTTGGCGATCATTGTTCCGGTTACATCTTTAATTACAGGGAAAGGATCGAGTGATTTGGCGATGGTGGGTATAGGTTTGAGTTTATACACCGTTGTTTGGAATTACATTTACAATTTGTACTTTGATAAATGGTTTGGTTCTAACCGTGAAGAAAGAAGCTTGGCGATGCGTATTGGTCACACGATTGGCTTCGAGGGGGGCTTAATCTTCATTACTATTCCAGTGATTGCATGGTTCTTGAAAATCACGCTATTGCAGGCGTTGGCGCTGGAAGCAGGCTTCCTGATTTTCTTCTTGTTTTATACAACAGGCTTTAATTGGGCATATGACAAGCTCCAACCATATGGAAAAATGAAAAAGATCATGGCGTAATATACGCACAATTCGATAGCGGAAAATAAAAATGCCACCGAATCCGGTGGCATTTTAGCGATTAGATGACAACGTTTATGCCGAGAGTACGCGGATAATTTTGTCTGCGTGTTCCGCGACTTCGATACCTTCATCAGTAAGGTAGCCACCATCAGGTTGCGTACATAACTGTTTAGCGTATAGACGTGCGACAGCCGCCTGCGCTTCTTCAGATGCATCTTTATGTACTTTAATGCCTGTTGCTGCACTGCTTAAGTCGAATTGAAGAAGTAGGTTCAACTCTGTAATGTGGTCAGCTGAATATTTCATAGGTAATTCCTTTGCTCTTTTTTATCCAAGCTAGACGGAAAAACAAAGATGAGCAACAGAAAAGCATGAGAAGTGTTAACTACCGCGCTATCGACACCATAGACAGCAGAAACTTTATTCGGTGGTAAACGTTTTAACTAAATATTGGTGATGATTAAGATAATAACCCATGGTTTAGTTTTATCTATTGCACTTACATCAACAACATTTTTCGTAAACATGAAAATAGCCCTTGAAAAAGTCTAGAAATGGAGCGATTATCCGCGCCTTGTTAATTGTTGCGAAATGTTACACTTTTATGAACTTCAATCAGTTTGATTCTCTATTACCACCACAGGCAGCTGAACGTGCGGCCGAAGTGGGGGTGGGCAAAGCGACTAAAGCTCCAATGAAGTCTTTTCTGCTGGCTATTTCTGCTGGTATCCATATTGGTATCGCTTTCATTTTCTTTACCACGGTAACAACAGGAGCCGGTGATTTACCATGGGGCATCACCCGCCTAATTGGTGGTCTGGCTTTTAGTCTTGGTCTTATTCTGGTCGTTGTAACAGGCGGCGAGCTGTTCACAAGTTCAGTTTTAACTCTGGTCGCCCGCGCCAGTGGCAAAATTTCATGGCAAACGTTGGTTAAGAACTGGTTTGTTGTTTACTTTGGTAACATGGTCGGTGCGATTTTACTTGTAGTGTGTATGTTGCTAACCAAGCAATACATGTTCGATAACGGGCAAGTAGGCTTAAATGCAATGGCGATTTCTCAGCACAAATTGCATCATGGTTTTATTCAAGCGGTTGCATTGGGTATAATGTGTAACGTTTTGGTTTGTATTGCCGTTTGGATGACATTCAGTGGTCGTACGCTAACCGACAAGATTGCAGTAATGATTCTGCCAGTTGCAATGTTTGTATCAGCAGGTTTTGAACACTGTATTGCGAACATGTTCCAGGTTCCGATGGCGATTGGTATTAAATACTTTGCACCAGAAGCGTTCTGGACAATGACTGGAGCAGATATTGCGAATTACGCGGATTTGAACATGACAGGTTTCCTATTGAATAACCTGTTGCCAGTAACACTGGGTAATATCATCGGTGGTGGTGTTTTTGTTGGCATGTGGTACTGGATGATCTACCTGCGTGATGAAGACAAATACCTGAAATAATTTTCAACAAAGGCAAGCCAATGAGCTTGCCTTTGTTTTATTCCGTCACTCCAATTCTTCATTGACACCAACATCTCATGGAATCCAAAGGTGAGTAACCTGATCGGGCTCTTGTATTCGCCAGTCTAATAGTGAATTCTCTGAGGCTTTTGAGCTCATTTCTACGCTAAGTATATTATTCATAACTGAGTGCTCCCTATGTGCTTAACATAGAGACTAGAGCATAAAAATGGCGAGTAAATGTTCGATTCATGACGGATTGATGTCTAAAAAATACGCACCAAATTGAACCACTATGATTTTGGTTGCCTCTCTCTTCTTATGGTTATCCACATTTTCTGTGGATAACCTGTCTCAAAGATCGTGAGTATCTTTTTCAACAGAGAAAATTTCATAAAATAAGTGACTTATGTGTTCAGTTCTTGTTCAGCTTAGAAGCTAATTTTTGTTGATAAACGTCACTTTTATTCGACCTTCTTTGGTCTGCACATAATGCAGTGTCATCTCGAGGCAAATCACAACTGAAACGCAAAGCATGACGAAAATGGCTAACATGATGATCAGTTGATATTTGATGGCAATCATAGGATTTGATCCAGCAAGAATTTGTCCGGTCATCATTCCGGGAAGGGTGACTAAGCCCGTTGTTGCCATGGAGGCGAGTATTGGTGCAAGAGACTTTCTTATTGCCTCTTGAACAAAGGGAAAGGAAGCATACTTAGGTGTCGCACCAAGGGAAATGGCAGCTTCGTATTCACTTTTACGTTGTTCAAAAGCACTGAAGAGGTTTTGTAGAGCAACAATATTGCTGCTTAAGCTATTGCCTAGCAGCATGCCTGCAAGGGGGATAATGTATTGGGCATTGTAAAAGGGCTCAGGTCTAATTAACCCTATGGTGGTTATCATTAGTAGTGGCAGAAGACTTAGCGTTAAAGCCGTAATTAGAGGAAGCATTAACGGATATTTGGGTAAGTTTGTTTTGTCGATAATTGAGCTTGCACCGACCACGATCATGACCGCAAGCCATAATGTGTTAATAAGAAGACTGTTAAGCTGAAATAGATATTCTAAGTACATGCCAACAAGTACGAGCTGTAAGGTCATGCGAATCACACTGATGGCCGTTGTTTTCGCAATCCCGAGTTTATAGCGAACGTTAATGGCGAGTGGAATCAATAGAATTGAACTGAAAAGCAGGAGTTCTAGCCATGCAATATCTACTACTGAATTCATAAAGCCTCCTTAAATCAATGCACTAAATCATAATGGATTGTGTTTGGCTTCTGAACTACTAAGGTTTGATATTTCATAAATTCCGGCCAGAGAAATTATAGTGTAATTGCTACATTGCAGAAGCATTTTGATTACATATGTTTGTGTTTGGATGAAAAAAGAACGATTTAGAGGCCCGAAAAAATCCACTGCAATGTAATCAAAGTTGAGAAAGTGTTGTATCTTTAACAAGGCTGCAAAAGACTTATATTTTCACATTTATTAACATTTGTTAATAAGAAATATCAATCAAACACATCTTTGGATGAACTCAAAAAAGTACTGAATAACAAGGCTTGAAGGGTCGGATTTAATTGAACCTTAGTATCAGTATGGTCTAACATTTTCCAATAGAGATTGTAAAAAACTTAAGCTTGCTAGCGTGGGCTTTTCATGACACTAGATACAAAATAGGCAAATGTATGAGTGATGTTAATAAAATTGAGAGTGGTGAAAAACGCTCATTGGAGTGGAAATCATTCCTCTTCATTGCGGTTGTTCTCTTTCCTATCCTAAGTGTGGCATTCGTAGGTGGTTACGGATTTATTGTTTGGGCACTGCAAGTGTTCTTCTTTGGGCCTCCTGGTGCGCATGGCATGTAAGCCACTGAGCTCATTTCCACACTTTTGAAAAGATTTTAAGAGAGCAAATAATGAAATCATTAATCATTAAACTGTGGCGTACGATGACGCGCCCGGCAGTTCATATCAGCCTAGGTGTGCTGACTATGGGCGGTTTCATCGCTGGTGTGATTTTCTGGGGTGGTTTTAACACTGCTCTGGAAGCGACCAACACGGAAGAATTCTGTATAAGCTGCCACACAATGCGTGACAACGTGTATGTTGAACTGCAAGACACGGTTCACTGGAAAAACCACTCTGGTGTTCGTGCTACTTGCCCTGATTGTCACGTTCCACATAACTGGACAGATAAAATTGCACGTAAGATGCAGGCTTCTAAAGAAGTTTATGCACAAATTTTCGGCAATTATGATGAACCTGGTGTTTTTGAAGAACGCCGTATTGAACTTGCAAAACATGAATGGGATCGTTTCTCTGCAAACAAATCTCAAGAATGTAAAGATTGCCACAACTATGATTCAATGGATTTCGAGCAAATGTCTCCAACTGCCCGTATCCAAATGAAGCAAGCGGCAGAAAAAGATCAAAGCTGTGTGGATTGTCACAAAGGTATCGCGCATAACCTACCTGCAGGTATGGATAGCATCGGCGGTATTGTTGGCGATCTAGAAGCTCTTGCTTCAAACACCAATTATGATGTTGGTCAAACGTTAGTGAGTGTTCGTCACCTTCCAATTTACTTCGACGACAAAGGCGAGAAAGAAGCAGGCCTTCTTAACCCAGCCTCTACCGTGAAAGTGATTGCTGATAAAGGCGACTTCGCAGAAATCGAAATTGATGGCTGGCGTAAAGCGAAAGGCTTTGGTCGTGTAATTCAAGCTGATTTTGGTAAGAACATTGCAGTTGCATCTCTACTTAAAGATGCATCAACAGACACCAACGTAGTGACTATTGGCGAGAAAAAAGTGGATGAGCTGACTGGTCTTCCTTGGGAAAAAGTGGCAGCGAAAGTATGGATTAGGAAAGAATCTATGCTGAACGACATCACGCCTGTATGGGAAAAATCACAAGAAGCATACAAAACAAACTGTTCAGTATGTCACACTCAACCAGCTGAAGCGCACTTCGATGCGAATACTTGGCCTGGAATGTTCGACGGTATGCTTGCGTTCGTTAACCTAGATACAGACAGTGAAGCACTGATCTTGAAATATCTACAGATGCACTCTTCAGATTTTGCTGAAGGCCACCATTAATACATACGCGTCGGATGGAGTAATTTTAGATGGCAATTACACGAAGAAGTTTTCTTAAGGGCGTAGCAACAACGAGTGCAGCGTCAGTAATCGGTCCTAGCCTGTTAGCGTCAGCTTCTGCTAGTGCTGCAGAGAGCACGGGTACTTGGAAAGTAACAGGTTCTCACTGGGGCGCATTCCGCGCCCATATTTACGCAGGTAAAGTTCAAGAGATCAAACCGCTAGAGTTGGATAAGAACCCAACAGAAATGTTAAACGGCATCAAGGGTATTATTTACAGCCCATCACGTGTTCGTTACCCAATGGTTCGTCTAGATTGGTTGAAAAAACACAAGTACAGCGCAGAAACGCGCGGTAACAACCGTTTCATCCGTGTGACTTGGGACGAAGCATTAGACTTGTTTTACCGAGAGCTAGAACGTGTTCAGAAAGATTACGGTCCATGGGCTCTACATGCTGGTCAGACGGGCTGGAACCAAACGGGTTCGTTCAACAACTGTACGGCACACATGCAGCGCGCAGTAGGTATGCATGGCAACTTCATCACTAAAGTCGGCGATTACTCGACAGGTGCAGGTCAAACCATTTTACCGTACATACTTGGCTCAACAGAAGTTTACGCACAAGGCACGTCTTGGTCTGAAATTTTGGAACATGCAGATAATATTGTTATCTGGGCTAATGATCCTGTGAAAAACCTCCAAGTCGGTTGGAACTGTGAAACGCACCAATCTTATGCATATTTAGAGCAATTGAAGGAAAAAATCGCGAAAGGTGAGATCAACGCAATCTCAGTCGATCCGGTTAAAAACAAAACGCAAAACTACCTGAACACTGACCACCTTTACATCAACCCGTTAACAGACGTAGCATTTATGCTTGCTGTAGCGCACGTGCTGTACAACGAAGACCTATACGATAAGAAGTTTATCGAAACTTACTGTCTAGGCTTTGAAGACTTTATTAAGTACGTTCAGGGTGAGACAAAAGACAAAGTCGTTAAAACGCCTGAGTGGGCAGCAGAGATTTGTGGCGTTAAAGCGGATAAAATACGTGAATTCGCGCGCATGCTGGTTAACGGTCGTACTCAAATCCTGATGGGGTGGTGTATTCAGCGTCAAGAGCACGGTGAACAACCATACTGGGCAGCAGCAGTTTTGGCTGCCATGGTTGGTCAGATTGGTCTGCCTGGCGGTGGTATCTCTTACGGTCATCACTACTCAAGTATCGGTGTTCCTTCGACTGGTTTCGCGGGCCCTGGTGGTTTCCCTCGTAACCTAGATACAGGTATGAAGCCGAAGTGGGATAACAACGACTTTAATGGTTACAGCCGCACTATCCCAGTAGCGCGTTGGATCGACTGTTTGATGGAACCAGGTAAAGAGATCCGTTACAACGGTGGTAAAGTAAAACTTCCTGACTTCAAGATGATGGTTATCTCGGGTTGTAACCCGTGGAGTCATCACCAAGATCGTAACCGTATGAAGCAAGCATTCCAGAAGCTTCAAACAGTGGTAACGATTGAGTTCGCTTGGACTGCTACATGTCGTTTCTCTGACATCGTGCTTCCGGCATGTACTCAGTGGGAACGTAACGATATTGACGTTTACGGTTCATACTCGAACAAAGGTCTGATCGCAATGCACCGCTTAGTGGATCCTCTGTTCCAATCTAAGCCAGACTTCCAAATCATGAGTGAACTGACTCAACGCTTTGGCCGTCGTGACGAATACACGCGTGGTATGAGCGAAATGGAGTGGATCCAAAGCCTGTACAACGAATGTAAGAAAGCGAACGAAGGTAAGTTTGAAATGCCAGAATTTGCGGAATTCTGGGAGCAGAGCGTACTCGACTTTGGTGAAGGTAAGCCGTGGGTTCGCCATGCAGACTTCCGTGAAGATCCAGAAATTAACCCACTGGGTACACCTTCAGGGTTTATCGAGATTACATCGCGTAAGATCGGTCGTTACGGTTACGAATACTGTCAGGAATACCCAATGTGGTTCGAAAAGACCGAACGTTCACACGGTGGTCCTGGTTCAGATAAGCATCCGTTCTGGCTACAATCTTGCCACCCGGATAAGCGCTTGCACTCTCAGATGTGTGAATCGGATGAGTTTCGTGCAACTTACACAGTTCAAGGCCGTGAGCCGGTATACATCAACCCTCTTGATGCCAAAGAGAAAGGCGTCAAAGATGGTGATTTGGTACGCGTATTCAACGATCGTGGTCAGCTTCTTGCTGGTGCTGTACTTACTGACAACTATCCACGTGGCGTGGTTCGTATCCAAGAAGGTGCATGGTATGGTCCTCTGAATGCAAAAGTCGGCGCTATTGATACTTATGGCGATCCAAACACACTAACATTGGATATTGGTACATCTGAGCTTGCTCAGGCGACTTCTGCGAACACCTGTATCGTAGACTTCGAGAAATTCACTGGCAAAGTTCCACCAGTGACGTCATTCGGTGGTCCAATTGAAGTTGCATAATTTGCCTACTAAGTTTTAAACGAAATACCAGCCTTCGGGCTGGTATTTTTTTAGCTAAAATCTTTATGAGAATTCTCTCAATAACCGAGTTGTTTGCTATCACCAAATATAGATTCGTGATGTTCATAACGAATTGGATTACAGAAGCGGAGGATAATGAAGAAAACAACATCATAATAGTGAGTAGATTCTCAATGGCTCAAACCTTTCAATTTGCCAATAATACCGAAATTACGTTACTCGATCATGATCTCCAGATCGAAGTGGTTGGTAACCAAGCACACTTTTCGTTTGCAGGTGTGCACAACAAAACCTTCACTAACCGTGAAGTGTTGTTCGAAATGCCTTTCCTTTATGAGCATGGCGCAACCGTTATTGGTGACGGTTTTCAAATGCTAGCCCAAACCTCGGGTACCATTTCTCAACCCATCGATATTGGCCGTTGTCCAGACAACAACGCTGCTTATCGCATCTATCCTGCACATGCGCCGAAGCGTTACTACAACTATTTGGTTGTTGAAGATGCATCAGGGTATACCTTGTTTGGATTTACCACGTGTCGTCGCTTTGCTGGTTATTTTGAAGTTCAGAAGATCGGTGAAGATTGGATACTTTCGGCAGCGATTGACGGAGAACAGACGCAAGTGTCAGAGTGGGAGAACAACACGCTTGAGTCGGTAGCCGTTTTGCGTGGTCACTCGTTGTATCACCTGTATCAAGAGTACAGTGAGATGATTACAGCGCATCATCCAGTACGTAAAGGTGTAACTCAAGATGCGCCAATTGGTTGGTGTTCTTGGTATGCGTATTATGCAGAGGTGACCGAAAATAACGTCCTAGAAAACGTTGAGTGTATGCAAGATAGCCTTGCAGATCTGGAATGGGTTCTTCTAGATGATGGCTACCAAGTATTTATGGGTGATTGGTTAACACCATCTGACAAGTTTTCAGGTGGGGTGAAAGAGCTGATTCAGAACATCCGTACAAAAGGTAAAAAGCCCGCTATTTGGATGGCTCCTTTTATCGCTCAACCTGAGTCTGAGATCTTCAGGACACATCCAGATTGGTTCGTTCGACATGAAGATGGTTCATTACTTAAAGCAGAAGACGTAACATATAGTGGCTGGCGATGTACGCCTTGGTATATTCTTGATACTTCAAATCCTGAAGTTCAAGATCATCTCACACACGTTGTGTCTGTGATGAGAGAAGAATGGGGGGTTGAGCTGTTCAAACTCGATGCAAACTACTGGGGCACGCTAAAAGGTAAGCGTAGTCAATCTGGTGTTACTGGCGTAGAAGCTTACCGTATGGGAATGGAAGCTATCGCTAAGGGGGCAGGGGATGCCTGGCTATTGGGCTGTAATGCGCCAATGTGGCCCTCGTTGGGCTTAGTCGATGCGATGCGTGTTTCTGATGATGTAGAGCGTCATAACCACCGTTTTGAGCAAATCGCCAAAGAAACCTTTTTCCGTAGCTGGCAACATCGTAAGCTGTGGCAAATTGATCCAGATTGCGTGACACTGGTCTCCTTGCCGAATCAAGCTGCCTCACGAGAAGATTATCATTTTCATCGTAACGCACTTCTGGCCTGTGGTGGTTTGTTGCTTTCAGGTGACCCATTACCAGAAGTTACGCCTTTCGCAAGCAAAACCCTATCTAAGCTGATGCTGCGTCAGCGGCGTAATCAAGAAGCAGCTAAGTTCACAGCATTAAGCCTGAACCATGCGTTTTTGTCGTTAACTGCTAAGAATGATCTGCATTGTTTATTTAACTATGGGAACAATGACGCGACAGAGTTTACCTTAATCGCTGAGCAGCCGACAGATTGGTACGATTTTTGGACAGGTGAAAAACTGAACCAAGAACCATGTAAATTGCTGTTAATCAGTGTTGATAAAGGGTTAAACGCCAGAGCGATCGTGACGGCGTAAATTTGAAGTGGCGTAATGTGGTATCGTTTAAAGGTACCACATTCCTTACAATCGGTGACGTTTACTTTTCTTCGTGTCAAACTCCTCCAAATCAGGTAAAGTATCGACCTTTGTGAGCAAACTCGCTTCCTCGGTGTAATTCACTATGCAATTCACCCTATTAGGAAGCCATCAAATTGACTTGAATAGGAAGAAACATGATTCTAGTTGTAGGTCATAAGAACCCAGACAGTGACAGTATTTGTAGTGCACTAGTTGCAACTGAACTTCTAAAGGCGCGTGGCGTTGAAGCAATGCCAATTCGCCAGGGCGAAATTAACCGTGAAACTCAGCACATCCTAGAAGTAGCTGGCGCAGAAGTTCCGGAGCTGCGTACTTCAGTTGCTGGCGAAACTGTTTGGCTAGTAGACTACTCAGATCTAGCGCAAGCACCAGACGACATCGCTGAAGCTGAAATCGCGGGTATCGTTGACCACCACCGTCTAGGTGACGTGATGACAGTGAACCCAATGGAAGCATGGATCTGGCCTGTTGGCTGTACTAACACAGTACTATTCAACATGTTTAAAATTGAAGGTCACGAGATCAAGCCTCAAATCGCTAAGCTAATGATGTCAGCTATCCTTTCTGACACAGTAGGTTTCGCTTCTCCAACTTGTACTCAAAAAGACAAAGATGCTGTTGCTGAGCTAGCGGCTATCGCAGACGTACAAGACGTTGATGCATTCACTAAAGATCTTCTAATTGCTAAGACAAACATTGAAGGTCTATCAGCGGCTGAGCTTGTTGAAAAAGACCTTAAAGGTTACCCGTTCAACGGACGTGATGTGGTCGTTGGTCAGGTTGAACTTGCGACTCTTGATCAAGTTGACGGCATGATCGAAGCACTAGAAGCTGATCTTGAAGTACGTTGTGCAAACGACGACCTAGCGTTTGCTGCTGTGATGCTAACAGATATCACTACAGCTCAAACTCGTCTTCTTTACAAAGGTGAGTGGGCTGAGAAACTTGTTAAGCACGAGAAAGACGGCATGCTAATGATGGAAAATACACTAAGCCGTAAGAAGCAAGGTTGGCCTTGGCTTCAAACTGAGCTTGTGTAATTTCATTATTACCAACGTATACTGTAAATGCCCGCCAATAGGTGGGCATTTTTCTATGGGAATAGGAGATGAATATGTCTGAAGCGTTAACCCAAGAGCAAATGGACACCATCAATCGCTACAACGAAGAGCAGCGCTTGAAATACTGTGTGAAAGAGATTGTAGCTAACCGCAAGGTGTGGATTCTGAAAGATGAGCACGGCTGCGTGATGCTAAACACAGAAGATGACGATTGTGTACCAGTGTGGCCAAACGAAGAGTTTGCACAGCAATGGGCGACAGGCGACTGGGAAGAGTGTCAGCCAGAAGCTATCTCTTTGAACAAATGGCACAGTCGCTGGACTTCAGGTCTAGAGGACGATGAGCTGTCTGTTGTGATTTTCCCAAACCAGAGTGAAGAAGGCGTAGTGCTGTTTCCGGACGAGTTTGACTTTGAACTGCGAAAACAAGCAAGCCGTCGCTAGGTTCTAAAAAAAGCCTGCGATGTTGCAGGCTTCTTCGTTTCTAATGCTTACCTATACTAATGGGTTGGCGCTTTGTAAAAGTGGCTATTAACTAAGCGTTGTGTGATCGGGTGCTGCGGGTTGGTTAAAACTTGGTTCGTCTCACCAAACTCCACCACCTCCCCTTCATGCATGACCATCACTTTATCTGTGATGTGCTTTACAATACCAATGTGCTGAGATACGTAGACAAATGACAAGCCCATTTCTTCTTGCAGTTCTAAGAACAGGTTGATGATCTGTGAACGCATCGCCATATCCAAACCATTTAGCGCTTCATCGGCCACGATAATCGATGGTTGAAGTATTAATGCACGAGCCAAACATACGCGCTGCTTTTGACCGGCAGCAAGCATTTGTGGATAGAAGTAGGCGTGTTCAGGCAATAATCCGACTCGTAGTAAAGTATCCTTCACCCGTTTTATGCGCGCATCTGGTGGCATGCTGGTGTTTCGCTTTAGAGGTCCTTCCAAAATACGACCGATTTGAATGCGTGGATTCAACGAGGTATTAGGATCTTGAAAAATCATGCGGATAAGCTTACAACGTGTTGAGTAATCTTTGTGTTCTAAACGTTCACCGTTCACTCGAATTTCTCCGGAACTAGGTTCAACCACGCCTGCCAACATACGCGCAAGGGTTGATTTTCCTGAACCATTCTGGCCAATAAAGCCGATAGTTTGCCCAGGTTCCAAAGTAAAACTAACGGGCTTAACTGCCTCTTTAATCTTGCGCTTAAACAGTCCGGAGCGCGTGACAAATAGCTTCGATAGGTTATCGACTTCAAGCAACGCACTCATGAATGTTTCTCCGTATTAAGTGGAAAGTGGCAGCTAAACTTATGGCTTTTAATGTGTCTAGTGTGTGGGATCTCTACGCACTGCTTTTGAGCATAAGGACAACGAGGGCCTAAACGACAGCCAATAGGCAGATGCTGCAATGGAGGGATAGACCCTGGGAGTGATTGCAGTTTTTGCTTGTGTGGGATCCAATCATTAAAATCAGGCATCGCTTTAAGTAAAGCAGAGGTATACGGATGCTTCGGAGCCTTAATGATTTTGGCTGTGTTTGCTGATTCAACCGACTGACCGCAGTACATGACGGTAATTCGAGTCGCCCATTGGGTAATGGTCGTTAAATCGTGACCGATCAGTACAATCGTGGTGTTGTTTAGCTGGTTCATTCGGCTAAGTAGACGCAGGATCTGTGATTGAGTAATCGGATCAAGGTCGTTGGTGGGCTCATCTGCGATCAAGATTTTTGGCTTGGTAGCAATCGCCATGGCAATCATTACCTTTTGGCACTCTCCATCGGTAAGCTCGTAAGGGTAGCTTGCCATCAAACGTTTATGATCTTTTATCCCAACTTTATGCAGTAGGGCTATAGCTTGTTTTTTACGCCACTTGAAGCGTTCCCACCATTTGCCTTCAAAAGCGCGCGAAGGGATTGATTCGATTAGCTGTTTACCCACTTGTTCGGAGGGATCTAAACATGTAGAGGGCTCTTGAAAAATCATAGCGATATCGCGCGCAATTACACGTCGACGCTCTTTCGGAGTTAACTGAAGGAGATCTATATTACCAAGACGCATTCGGTCTGCACTAACTTTCCAATTTTCTTTGCAAACGCCGACAATGGCTTTTGCGACGAGACTCTTACCGGACCCAGATTCTCCCACTAAACCACGGATCTCACCTTCGTTTAGAGTGATGCTCATGCGATCTACCGCTTTCACTAAACCCTGTGGTGTTTCGATTTCAATGGTTAAGTGTCGAATATCTAATAATGGCATTATTCGATCCCCGCATTAAGCGCTTGACGTACACCTTCACCTACTAAGTTTAGGACAACGACAGTAAACATAATGGTTAGACCTGGCAAGGTGACGGTCCAAGGGGCAATGTAAATGAGTTCCACAGAGTCACCCAAAATTGCGCCCCACTCAGTACTCGGTGTTTGAGCGCCTAGGCCGAGGAAGCCAAGCGCAGTGATATCCAAAATGGCCATAGATAAAGCCAAGGTTATTTCTGCGGCAATGACCGTCAGAATATTGGGTAGAATCGAGTTCCACAATAAGTAGAAGTCGTTCGCACCATCTAAACGCGCGGCCATTATGTAGTCTTTTTCTACCTCAGTGTGTACAGCAATATAAACGGAACGAATAAACCGGGGTATCAAGGCCAAGCAAATTGCCAACAAGATATTAAACTCACCAAAGCCAAGGAAAGCGACGAAAATGATCGCCAGTAATAGTGATGGTATCGACATCACGGTATCGAGAAGGTGGTTTAAAATACTTGAAAGCAGACCTCGGGTCATACCTGCTAGGACACCAATCACACAGCCAATCAAAGCGGCAATCGCAGTAATAATCACTGCCGCACCAAAAGTCAGTTGTGAGCCTGTAATTAAGCGAGAGAGGATATCTCGCCCTAAATCATCAGTTCCTAAAAAGTAGTCAACCGTGCCTGCAGGTGCCCAAGATGGCGGTACAAGGAGTTCGCCCGATTGTGCTTGGGGATCGTATGGTGCAAGTAGGGGGGCAAATATCGTGACGAAAAGAATCAAAATGAGGCACCAAAGCCCAAACATAGCCAAACTGTTTACACGGTAACTTCGCCAGAATCGCTCGAATTGAGTGGGAATGCGTTCTTCCTGATAAATGTTATTTGTTAGCATACCATTCCTTTCTTACTAGCGGATTAATCATGGCACCAATCAGATCCGAAAGAATGTTGGCGGTTAATACGAGCGTGGCCAATACCATAACACCAGCTTGGATGGACGCGTAATCTTGATTTGACAGTGCGTCTAAAAGCCAACGACCAATACCTGGCCAGTTGAAAATTGATTCAGTAATGATGGCTAACGTGATCATACTAGAAAGCTGAACTCCAACTTTGGGAACGATCGGCGGAATCGCGTTGCGTAGTACATGCTGCATCACGATTTCTCGGTTGGACAAACCTTTGATACGTGCGGCACGAATATAGTTTTGACTCATTACCTCAGCAACCGATGCGCGCATCATGCCAATAACTTGCGTTGTTGGTGTGAGTGCAAGCACCAAACACGGTAGCATCATATGCTCGATAACACTTTGTAGGGCATGAGCTCGGTATTCACCCTTCGACATAAAAGCATCAATGATGGCAAAGCCTGTTACGTGGTCAATTTCGTACAGTAGATCGTAGCGTCCAGCGACGGGGAATAGGTGATATTGCAGGGAAAATACCATGATCAGCATTAGGGCTACCCAGAAAATAGGAGCGGAGTAACCCGACATCGATACGAATGAAATACTGGTATCTAACCATTTACCTTGTTTCATCCCTGCAATAGTACCCAGTGGGATACCGACAAGTAGTGAGATAACAAAAGCGAAAAAGCACAGTTCTAATGTCGCAGGAAATACAAGCGCGAGTTCTTCATAAATAGGGATGCCACTTTTACTCAATCCAAAGTTGAGTCTAGAAAGCTCTATTAGGTAGCTATTCCAACCAGACCAAAATGCCACGTTCGCCCAGTGAGAGGTGGGATCTAAACGTAAGAGAGAGAACCCCACTAGAGTGAGGATCAATAAGGTGATGAAAAATAAATTAAATCGTCGAATTGCGTACCCAAACATCAGTGTATTCTCTCAACGTTATCAAATGGTTGTGCATTGAAAGGGCTTGATTTAAAACCTTTTAACGACTTATTGTGAACGCGAAATTGCACGCCGTGAGCTAATGGAATAACAGGAAATTCCTCATTTAGAATATTTTGTGCTTGGCGATATAGGTTTAAACGATAACGTGGTTCTTGTGTTTCTAACGCCAGATCCAACAAAAAGTCGAAGTCTTCGTTGCACCACATCGAAACATTTAAGCCAATGCGTTCTGATTCGCAAGAAAGTAACGGACGGAAAAAGTTATCAGGATCGCCAGTATCACCAATCCACCCCGTTAGCAGTAAATCAGCATCATTTATTGATTCAAGTTGGATTCGCTCGAAACGGTCATCAGTAAGTATTTGGAGTTGTACACCAATGTCAGCAAAATTTGATTGGATCAACTCGGCCGTTTTACGAGGACTTGGATTAAAGGCTCGTGGCTCTAATGGTACCCAAATGGTGAGTTGCAGTCCTTTTTCATAGCCAGCTTCTCGCAGCAATGCTAACGCATAGTTACGATCATAGCGGATTTTTATGCTGTCTTTTTGGTATGCCCAAGAGTTAGGTGGCAATAGGGTATAAGCTTGGGTCCCTGTTCCATAGTAAACCGAATCTAGAATATTTTGGCGGTTAATGGCCAGATTCAATGCCTGACGGACACGCGCATCCCGAAGGGCTGGGTGACTGGTGTTAATCGCAATAAAAGAGACATTATTCGCCGGAGTGGCATCTAGCTCAAGTTGTTCGCTTTCATTAATAATTGGAATCTGACTAGAGATAGGAGAGGTCAACACATCGCACTCATTCCTAAGTAATTTTGCAAGTGTACCCGTACCACGGTGTGATATATCAAACACGACTTGCTTCATTTTCGCAGCTGATTTCCAATAACCTGAGTGGCGCTCTAAACGAATTAAATCGTTCGCTTGATACTCTTTTAATTTAAAAGGCCCTGTACCTATCGGCAATTGGTCAATCTTTGATTTTTCATCTTGTGCAATGAGTTGCGTTCCGTATTCCGATGAAAGCACGACAGCATGACTGGTGGCGATGTTAGACAAAAATGCGAAATTTGGTTGAGCCAGAATAAACTTCACTGTGTTGTCATCTATCGCGATAACATCGAGCAGCAAGGTTTGGAAGTCCAAACTGGAAAACCATGGATAAAAACCACCACCGACATTATGAAATGGATGGTCTACATCAATGATTCGCTTAAAGCTGAATACCACATCTTGGGCGCTTAATGTTCGCGTTGGCTTAAACCAAGGCGTGGTTTGAAAGTGCACGCCGCGCTTTAGTTTGAACGTGTACTCAGTGCCAGCTTGGTTGACAGTCCAGCTTTCGGCAAGATTTGCGGTTGGTTGATGAGATTCAGGATCGAGCGTTAGCAGCGTATCGTACAACTGTGGGCTCAGGGCTTCAGCCGTAATGCCACTGTCAATCAGTTGAGGATTAAACGTACTTGGTTTGCCGTGCCCACAAAACACAAATCTATTCTCACGAATATCATTGTGATCGATTTCTTCACCACAAGCGGTGAGTAAGCTAATACCGATAAGGCTCAGCGATAGTCTTATAAAAGCTTTCATAATATGAAATGGTCATTGGATCTTGCTTGTACCGCAGAGATAAATCGATGGAGTGACAAGCGAAAATGATCCCGCTAATTTATCATCTTTAGCAACTCGCTCCAAACATAAAATCTTTGCGACGCATGGTGTTAGATCAAATTAGCGCATCAATTGCCTACGTTGACCAAATTTGCCCCTTAATTACTTCTCTGTGTTAAGTGAAGCATAGCTTTTCTCATTTTAGCGAGTATGGAAATATATGGGTTAACTCTGTCCTACTAAACTGTACTTTCTTACCATACCTCGTAATTGGTGATAGCTAAGTCCCAGAAGCTCCGCCGCTTGACGTTGGTTAAATTTCGCCTCTTCTAGCGCTTGGGTGAGTAGGTTGATGTCTTGCTCTTCTTGCCATTGTTTGTAATCTAACGGGAAGCAAATAGGCGTGATTTGCGGTGTGCTTTCTTGCTCTAGGTCTTCTCTTTCCGCAGTGTGCCCGAGAGCGTTGTCCCAATGTGTTTCAAATGGGTTGAAGATTAAACGATCGATTGGATCTGCGTTTAGCCCATGTTGATAGATGGCACGCTCAACGACATTCTTTAGTTCTCGAACGTTACCCGGCCATTCGTAATCCAGCAATGATTGCTGGGCTCGTTCTGTAAAGCCAACAAAGTATTCCAATTGTAACTCTCGGCACATTTTGATCGCGTAGTGCTGAGCGAGGGAAAGAATGTCTTCTTTACGCTCACGTAAAGGAGGAAGCATAATGACGTCAAAGGCTAAACGATCAAGTAAGTCTGCGCGAAAGTCTCCTTGTTTGGCCAATTGTGGCAGATCGGCATTGGTTGCACAGACCAGACGCACATCCGCAGTCAGGGCTGTGTGCCCTCCAACACGTTCGTATTCACCATATTCAATAACGCGCAATAATTTTTCTTGGACCAATAGCGGAGCGGTCGCTAATTCATCAAGAAACAGCGTGCCACCTTCTGCGCGCTCGAAACGTCCTTTGTGTTTTCCCTTCGAACCTGTGAAGGATCCGGACTCGTGACCAAAAAGTTCTGAATCAATCAAACCTTCGCTCAATGTGGCACAGTTCAGGGAAAGCAGTGGTTTATCCCAACGTTTTGATAAATAGTGTAAACGTTGTGCGATAAGTTCTTTACCCGTTCCTCGTTCTCCTATGATAAGCACCGGGCGTTCGATTGGCGCGAGCTGCGATACTTTATCTAATGCGCCAAGAAAAGCGGGCGATTCACCAATGAGGTTTTGCTTCATAAAGTCCTTCTTATTTTCTATCTGGCCATAAGTTACCGTATTGAAGTTGGTGAAATTTACCAACTGTTGGTAAAAAACATCATAGCATATCGGTGTGCTACAACAACAATATACTTAAGTTATTGTTTTAAAAAGATAAGTAAAGTTGGCACGTAACTTGTTATATGTAAAGGGAGACGCAAGGTAAATTACCACCTTGTCGAGTTTAAATAGGAAAAAAAGAGGAGTTCCGTTATGGGTATTTTTTCTCGTTTTGCAGATATCGTTAACTCAAACATCAGTGCATTGCTAGACAAGGCGGAAGATCCTGAAAAAATGATCCGTCTTATTATTCAAGAAATGGAAGATACACTTGTAGAAGTACGTACTAACTCGGCTAAAGCGATTGCAGACAAAAAAGAGTTGGCACGTAAGGTTGAAGCACTGGAAGACCAAATCACTGAGTGGGGACACAAGGCAAGCCTTGCTTTGGTAAAAGAACGCGAAGACTTGGCACGCGCAGCCTTGATCGAAAAGCAGAAGCTTGAGCAAGTGATTAAAGGCCTCCACACTGAGCAAACTCTAGTTGAAGAGACCATCACGAAGTTGACAGGTGAGATTGGGAAGTTAGAGAATAAAATTGCTGAGACTCGTGCAAAACAACAAGCACTTTCTATCCGTAATCAAACCGCATCGAATCGCAGAGATGTCCAAAAACACTTGCACGCAAGTCGCACGAGTGAAGCGATGGCAAAATTTGATCAATATTCACGAAAAATTGATGAAATGGAAGCAGAAGCCGATTTGTATGCTAAAACAGGTAATGCTAAGTCACTAGATCAAGAGTTTGCTGAGCTGCAAGCACAAGATGAAATTGAAAAAGAGTTGGCAAAACTGAAAGAACAGATGTCATCGAACGATAAATAGGAGAGGGGCCATTTATGTCGACATTTTTTATTACTGGACCATTGATTGTCTTTTTAATCTTTGTCGCTCCACTATGGCTCTTCTTACACTATCGCAGCAAGCGCAAAGCAGATAGTGCGCTGTCGAGCCAAGATCTAGATCGCCTTCAGGCACTGTCTGAAAAAGCCGACTCAATGCAGTCTCGAGTTGAAACATTGGAGCGTATATTAGACGCAGAATCACCAACGTGGAGACGTAAATATGAGTAAACGAGAGCTGTATCGAGATCCAGTGAATGGCAAAATTTCTGGCGTGTGCGCCGGAATTGCAAATTACTTTGGTGCGGAAGTTTGGTTGATTCGGATTGTTGTGATTTCTGCGGCTTTGTTGGGGGGAACGTTTTTAGTATTACTTGCTTACGTGGCGATGACCTTCATGCTAGAGAAGGAACCTGTCACGTACACAGAGAATATTAAGTCTCGGCAAGAGCACACTCTGAAAAGTAAGCCTTGGCAAAGAGGGCAAAGTCCTGATCAGCTTCTCTGCGTACTTGAAAGTGATTTCGCACAGCTCGATAGCAAAATCCGTATGATGGAAGCTTACGTGACATCAGATACATATCGAGTTAACCGAGAGTTTAATAAACTGTAGTTAGCCTACATGAAAGGCCGATAACGCAGTGGAAATAACCAACAAACGCTGCCCAAAGGGTTCGAGCTAGGCGTCCCCATCCGAACAAAATGTAACCGCGAAAGATAAACAGACCCTAATATCTTGATTGTAATAAAGCAGACGTTGGTCTGCTTTTTTTTACAAATGTCTAATTTGTAAGTAAATTAACTGCAATTGTTATGGAAGTATGAATTTAATTCATCTACCTTTAGGGTAATAAATAAAGGATAAATGGATGAATTCAAATGAGAAAAGCGCTCATTCCTATTGCCGCAATCACGATATTGGTTGGATGTGGTAAAGAGCTCCCTCCGGTCCCTGAACCCGAGTCTCGCCCTGCCAAGCTCTTTACCGTCTCTGTTGGCAACGCCCAGTTTGAACGCCAATTTCCTGCTACAACAGAAGCTGGAGATCGAGCCGTGTTGGCTTTCCGTGTTCCAGGTTTACTTCAATCTATTGACGTAAACGCTGGGCAAGCCGTCAATAAAGGGGATGTGTTAGCCACGCTCAATCCCGACGAATATACCCTCCTTGAAAGGCAAGCCAGAGCAAATTTCATGCTCGCAGATGTTCAATACAAACGTTATAAGAAACTCAGTAAAGACAAAGTGGTTTCTGAACAAGATTTTGATCGCGCCAAAGCAAACCATAATTCAGCTAAAGCACAATGGGACCAAGCAAAAGCGAACTTAAGGTACACCAAACTAGTCGCCCCTTATGATGGTACGATCTCTTACCTACCTGCCGAAAATCATGAATATGTGGCTGCGAAAGCAGGGGTCATGAACATTCAAACAAACCAGGTGTTGAAAGTTATTTTTCAGTTGCCTGACCATTTGTTGACCCGTTTTTCTCAAGGTGCAGATGCTTCTGCATCCATGACATTTGATGCGTTTCCCGAACAAGCTTTTGAACTTACTTTTCAAGAAATAGACACCGAAGCCGATCCTAAAACCGGAAGTTACAAGGTGACCATGGTAATGGCGCGCCCAGAAGACATTGGTATTCTTCCTGGTATGTCAGGTACTGCACATCTGGTCTCTGCAAATGCGAGTGCAACTAAGATCCCTGACTCTGCATTATTTGAGCAGGAGGGTAAAACGTATGTATGGCGCGTTAATGACCAAGGCCTTATTGAGAAAGCAGTGGTGACGTTAAACGAGAAACAGCAAGTAATTGAGGGATTAGAGGACGGTGATCAAATCATTATTTCCGGCGTCAACGCGATTGAACCTGGTATCAAAGTGCGAGAATGGATTAAAGAACGAGGATTGTAAAATGAAAGGAACCGTTACTTTAACAAGTCTGTGCTCTGTTCTATTGCTTGCCGGGTGTGGTGATCCGGCTCCAGAAAGAGCGCTCGATACCCCCCTCGTACGTGTGGTGTCACTGGAAGGAAAAAAAGTGAATGATAACTTGTACTTTCCTGCCGTTGCTAATGCAGCAGACCGTTCTCACCTGAGTTTTCGCGTCGCTGGGGAGATCAGTCGCGTATTGGTCAGAGAAGGGGATAGAGTACAAAAAGGGGACGTGATCGCAACGCTTGACCCAACGGATTATCAGCTCGCCGTCGACAATGCCACGGCAAGGTTTTCGGTTATTGATAGCCAATATCGCCGCTCAAGTCCGTTAGTCGAAAAAGGACTATTGGCAAAGTCTCAATTTGATGAGATTGCCGCACAGAGACAAATTGCCTTGGCAGAGCTTGACTTAGCAAAATTGCATTTGTCTTTTACTACGCTCAAAGCGCCAGTGGATGGAATTATTTCTCGAGTAAATGCGGAGCAGCATGAAAATATACAAGTCGGTCAATATATTGTAAATATCCATAGCGTAAATCGGGTAGAAGTATTGATTCAGCTTCCTGACAGAATTTATGTAAGGCAACCCAAAAAAGAAGAGGCGCTCACTGCAATTAATGCCATGGTACGTGTTCCAAGTGGCAATGAATATAGTGCGAGCATAAAAGAATTTACCACCGAGCCAGATCCCTCGACGGGTACTTTTACCGTGACGCTCTCGTTACCGATGCCTGAGCAAGAATACATACTCGATGGTATGGCTGTTGAGGTGACATCTAAAGATGAAAACGTAGGTTTAGAGTTGAACGTCGGTATTGACGTACCAATTGAGGCTATTTTTAACGCTGACGGAGATGAGTTAGGCCGTAAAAATAAGTTTGTTTGGGTTCTTAATGATGATAGTACCGTTAGCCGTAAGCAAGTTCTGGTAGGCAAAGCATCAAGAACGTCAATTCAGATTCTTGATGGCTTAAAACTCAATGATAAAGTCGTCGTGGCAGGGATATCTCGTTTAAGAGAGGGCATGAAAGTAGACGTGGTTAAGCAGGAGGTAAGCCAATGAGTGAAAATAATCACACTACGCCGCAAGATGACGAAAACATAACGGGTATCGCCGCGTATTTCATTCGTAATCGAGTCATTAGTTGGATGGTGGCTCTGATCTTTTTGATTGGGGGTGTCGCCTCTTTCTTTGGCTTAGGTCGCTTAGAAGATCCGGCCTTTACAATCAAAGATGCGATGATTGTAACGTCTTATCCAGGCGCAACTCCGCAACAGGTAGAGGAGGAAGTGACCTATCCGATCGAGAAGGCGATTCAACAACTGACTTATGTTGACGAGGTAAATTCGATATCTAGCCGTGGTTTGTCTCAAATTACAGTAACGATGAAGAATAACTATGGCCCAAACGACTTACCTCAAATTTGGGATGAGCTGCGTCGTAAGGTGAACGACTTACAAGGCACCTTGCCTCCGGGGGTAAATACGCCCCAAGTGATTGATGACTTTGGTGATGTATATGGCATCTTACTGGCAGTCACTGGCGATGGTTACAGCTACAAAGAATTACTGGATTATGTTGATTACCTTAGGCGAGAACTAGAACTTGTTGATGGCGTAAGCAAAGTATCAGTTTCTGGTGAGCAGCAAGAGCAAGTTTTCATTGAAATTTCAATGAAAAAACTCAGCAGCATTGGTCTTTCTCCAAATACGGTTTTCAACTTATTGTCTACGCAAAATGTAGTTTCCAATGCAGGTGCGATTCGAATTGGCGACGAGTACATTCGGATTCAACCGACGGGGGAATTTCAGAGTGTCAATGAGTTGGGAGATTTATTAATCACCGAATCAGGGGCACAAGGACTGATCTTCCTTAAAGATGTCGCAGATATTAAGCGTGGTTATGTCGAAGTACCGAGCAATATTATTAATTTTAACGGCAGCCTAGCGCTGAATGTCGGTGTTTCATTTTCCCAAGGTGTGAACGTGGTGGAAGTGGGCAAAGCCTTTGATCGCCGCTTAGCTGAACTCAAATACCAGCAACCAGTAGGCGTACAAATTTCTGAGATTTACAGTCAACCCAAAGAGGTCGACAAATCCGTCAGCGGCTTCGTTGTTAGCTTGGCGCAAGCAGTTGGGATTGTCATCATTGTATTGCTGTTCTTTATGGGACTTCGATCTGGTCTGCTAATTGGCCTCATTCTGCTATTGACCGTGCTTGGTACTTTCATTTTCATGAAGTATTTGGCGATAGATTTACAACGAATATCACTTGGCGCTTTAGTTATCGCTTTGGGTATGCTGGTGGATAACGCCATCGTTGTGGTGGAAGGGATACTGATCGGTACCCAAAAAGGGCGAACGAGGCTGCAAGCCGCGACCGATATCGTGACGCAAACGAAGTGGCCGCTACTTGGTGCCACGGTGATTGCGGTAACCGCTTTTGCTCCGATCGGCTTGTCAGAAGATGCAACCGGTGAATACTGTGGCACTTTGTTTACAGTATTGCTGATCTCTCTAATGCTGAGTTGGTTTACTGCGATCTCATTGACGCCATTCTTTGCTGATATTTTCTTCAAAGGGCAAAAAATAAAAAGTAGTGAAGGCAAAGATAATGATCCGTATAACGGAATTATCTTTATGATGTATAAGAAATTCTTAGAATTTTGCATGCGTCGTGCATGGATTACGGTTTTGGTTTTAGTTGCAGGTCTGGCCGCGAGTGTTTATGGCTTTACTCATGTTAAACAATCGTTTTTTCCGTCATCTACTACGCCAATTTTCCAATTGGATATGTGGCTGCCCGAAGGCACTGATATTCGAGCGACGAATGATAAGCTTAAAGAGCTCGAACACTGGTTGTCAGAGCAAGATAACGTAGAACATATCACCACCACCGCTGGTAAAGGTTTGCAACGTTTCATGCTTACTTATGCACCTGAGAAGAGTTATGCCGCTTATGGCGAGATCACGACTCGAGTAAACAACTATGAAGCGTTGGCGCCACTTATGCAGCGTTTTCGAGAGCATATAAAAGCGAATTATCCAGAGATAAATTACAAGTTGAAACAGATAGAATTGGGACCTGGTGGTGGTGCAAAAATCGAAGCGCGCATCATTGGTTCTGATCCGACGGTATTGCGAACTATCGCTGCACAAGTGATGGATATCATGTATGCCGATCCTGGTGCGACAAATATTCGCCATGATTGGCGTGAACGAACTCAGGTGTTGGAACCTCAGTTTAATGAAAGTCAGGCGCGTCGCTACGGTATTACTAAGTCTGATGTTGACGACTTCTTGTCGATGTCTTTCTCTGGTATGACTATCGGTCTATATCGTGATGGCACCACGTTGATGCCAATTGTCGCTCGTTTGCCCGAAGACGAACGAATTGATATTCGAAACATTGAAGGTATGAAAATTTGGAGCCCGGCACAAACGGAGTTCATTCCGTTACAACAAGTGACTATGGGCTACGACATGCGCTGGGAAGACCCGATTATCGTACGTAAGAATCGTAAACGCATACTCACAATCATGGCTGACCCTGACTTATTGGGTGAAGAAACCGCGTCGACGTTACAGAAGCGTTTGCAAACTCAAATCGAAGCTATCGAGTTACCGCCTGGTTACTCACTAGAGTGGGGGGGAGAGTACGAGTCTTCGGGAGATGCGCAAGCGTCGCTATTTACGACGATGCCAATGGGCTACCTATTCATGTTCTTGATTACGGTGTTCCTATTTAATTCTTTGAAAGAGCCATTGATTGTTTGGTTAACGGTCCCGCTTGCACTGATTGGTGTTACGATAGGCCTACTCGCATTGAACACACCATTTGGCTTTATGGCGTTACTTGGTTTCTTGAGTTTGTCTGGTATGGTGTTGAAAAACGGTATTGTATTGCTGGACCAGATTGAGATTGAAATCAAGTCAGGAAAAGAAGCTTACAGTGCGGTGGTCGACGCAGCAGTTAGTCGTGTCCGTCCTGTTTGTATGGCTGCGATCACGACAATTCTTGGTATGATTCCACTTCTACCTGATATTTTCTTCAAACCCATGGCGGTAACCATCATGTTTGGTTTAGGTTTCGCGACGGTTCTGACGCTTATTGTCGTACCCGTGTTGTATCGTCTTTTCCACAAAGTGGCAGTGCCAAAGTAAAAACTCCCAATTAGCAAGGATATTCAAAGCGCCTCTGGCTAACTGTTAGGGGCGTTTTTATAAGGAGCAAATTATGGAACAGAAAACTTGTGCATGGGCGATGAATCACCCCCTTGAGCGAGAGTATCACGATAAAGAGTGGGGGGTGCCAGTTTATGATGACAAGGTACTATTTGAATTTATTACCCTTGAAGGCGCTCAGGCAGGGTTGAGTTGGATAACCATTCTTAAGAAGCGCGAAGGGTACCGAAAAGCATTTGAGCACTATGATCTCAATGCCTTGGCTGTGCGAGACGAAGCGCGTGCGGAGTATATTGTTGAGAACTTTGATGTGGTGAGGCATCGAGGAAAAATCAATTCAGTATTCAGTAATGCAAAAGCAGCAAATCAATTAATTGAGGAGTATGGTAGCTTATCGCAAGCGCTATGGCAGTTTGTTGATGGGAAGCCAATCATTAATCATTGGCAAGATATGAGTGAAGTACCTGTATCTACTGAGCAATCCAAAGCGATGAGCAAGTTCCTCAAAAAGAAAGGCTTTAAGTTTGTTGGTGAAACGATTTGTTATGCGTTTATGCAGGCAGTCGGCATGGTGGATGATCACGTTATCGGTTGTCCCCAAAAGCAATAACGCCCCAAGCATTGAGGACATTATTGCTAGATGGATAGGATTATAAGGACCTTTCTTTCTCTAGCGCTAAAGCGTTGTATCGAGCAAAGCCCGCTTCTAAATCGGCTATCAAGTCATTCACATCTTCCAGACCGATATGCAGACGAATCAAGGTGCCTTCAAAGTTTGGATTTGCAACCGTACGCAAACTGTTGAAGCTCTTTGGTTCATTGGCGAGAATCAAGCTTTCGAAACCACCCCATGAGTAACCCATGCTGAAATGTTTCATACCATCAAGTAAAGCGGTGGTGGCTTTTGGGTAAGAGGACTTAAGCACGAATGAAAATAGACCGTTCCCACCAGTGAAGTCACGCTTGAAGAATTCATGTCCAGGGCAGGTCTCCAAAGCAGGGTGGCGGACATGATCCACTTCAGGGCGGCTTTCTAGCCACTGAGCTATTTTCAGACTGCTCTCTGCATGCTGGCGTAAACGTACATCCAGAGTACGAATACCACGCAAGCCAAGGTAGGCGTCATCAGGAGAAACGCACTGTCCCATTAGGTAACTTTGTTCGCGCAGCTGCGGCCAGTACTTTTCTGAGGCTACCGCCGTGCCGAGCATGACATCTGAGTGACCAACAATGTATTTGGTTGCCGCTTGAATTGAAATATCCACACCGTGTTCAAATGGAGCAAAATTCACGCCTGCTCCCCACGTGTTGTCGAGCATCACAATGATGTTTTGTTCATGGGCAATGTCAGCTAGGGTCGGGACATCGATCACTTCCATGGTGATCGAGCCTGGAGACTCCAAGAAAAGTATTTTGGTGTTTGGTTGGATCAGTTCTCGAATGTCTTCTCCGATCACTGGGTCGAAGTAAGTGGTTTCGACGCCCATTTTTTTCATAATGGTGTCACAGAAATCACGGGTTGGTTCGTAACAGGTATCTACCATAAGAATGTGATCACCCGTTTCGACAAAAGACAGAATGGCATTAGAAATAGCAGCAGTACCACAAGGGTAAAGCGCACAACCTGCACCACCTTCGATTTCGACCATGGCATCTTGAAAAGCAAAATGTGTGTGGGTGCCGCGACGACCGTAAAACAATGTTTTGTTAGCACGGTTAATCATCGCTTGGTTTTTTTCCGCGACCGTATCAAATACGACGGTAGACGCACGTTGCACGGGTGGATTTACCACCCCGTTGGTCCATTTCTTATTGCGGCCTGCGGTGACGAATTTCGTCTTTTTGCCCTCTGACATAAAATTTCCCTGTCTAATTAACGATTTTTATTATTTAAAACATGGACTCGCTGTGCTTGGCAAGGGAAAAGTCAAATCTGCGTCACTTGTCAGAGAATTTGGGTGGATGAAACCGAGGGGGAGGGAGGAGACAAAACCGACCGCTTGTGGCCGTCGGTTTTGAAATGATCTAAGTGAGTGGATAGTTTCTAAAGTAATGGGTTAAATAGGTAGAAAATGCGCTCTAAGAAGTGAGAAAAGATAGTGCGTTTTTTCCATTCATCTAACTGAACCGTATGAGACTGATTGATATAGCGATCTTGAAGTGTGGACATCTGTTTTGTGAACGCTTCATCATCTACTGCTAGCGTTACCTCAAAGTTTAACCACAAACTGCGCATGTCCATATTGACGGTACCGACAAGACAGAACTGATTGTCGATTACCACCGATTTGGTGTGCAGTAATCCACCGTAGAATTCGTAGATTTTTACTCCGGCAGTAAGTAGTTCGCTGTAAAACGCGCGTGATGCCCACTGCACCATCATTGAGTCATTTTTATGTGGAATAATCAGTTCGACATTAATCCCACGTTGAGCCGTCATCTTAAGTGTTTCTAGCAGGTCGGCACTTGGCACAAAGTAAGGTGTGGTAATCCTTACGGAATGGTTCGCTTGGTTAATCGCCAACGTTAATACCTGATAAATGAGATACTCAGGCATCCCGGGTCCTGATGGCACAACTTGGATAGGGTGCTGAAACTCCTCACTATCAATTCGGCATTCTGGGTGTTTAGGCAGCGCTCTCTCTCCCGTTTCTACTTCCCAATCCCAGCAATGAATCGCACTTAACACGTTTACCGTCGGTCCTGTGATACGCACCATTATATCAATCCATTGACCAACGCCACTGTCCTGTTTGAAAAACGCAGGGTCGACTAAGTTCATTGAACCGGTATAAGCAATATCATCATCAATGACGATGATTTTGCGGTGTTGCCTTAGATCTAAGCGGCGTAAGAACATACGCCACATTTTAACTTCTAGCGCTTGCACAACATCGATTCCAGCTTCCTTCATCATTTTGTACCAAGGACTGCGGAAGAAACGAGGGCTACCAGCGGAATCGAGCAGTAGCTTTACATCGACGCCACGTTTAGAGGCCTGGATTAAAGCGGATGCAACCCCGTCAGCCAGACCACCAGGATGCCAAATGTAGAAAACCATGCGAATGCTGAATTGTGCGTGTTCAATGTCATGAATGATAGAACGCAGAATCTCATCAGGGGATTGCTGAAGTGAAAGTGTGTTGCCGCTCAATCCAGGTAAACCAAGACGGTTATTACACAGTTCGTCAATACGGTAAATATGACGGCCCATGGATTCCGGTGTATGGGCATTACAATCGTTTAGCTGGGTAAACCATTGTTGAAATGGTTTGAACATCTCTTTCGCGCGTTCTGCACGCTTGCGACCCAGATTAAGTTCACCAAATAGGAAATAGCAGCCGACGCCAAGTACTGGAAGTATGTAAATAATCATGAGCCAGGCAAGAGAAACGCTGACAGCGCGACGCTTTAAAACCACGCGAATCGTGACACCAGCGACGAGGAGCCAGTACAGGGCAATACCAACAAGGGTAAGAAAGTGATAGAACTTGTCCATATATGCTCAAAATAGAAACCTTAATATGAATATTAAGCGTAAATCATGCTTCTGGAAACTGTTATTACGTTATGAAGGAAAAGGGCCGTTGGTGTTGATAGGTGAAGTAATTTTTCGACATGTTGTGTCATCAAATGATGACAATTTGAACAAAATGTTAAGAAATGAGCAAAATTTCAGCATTTAACCTGAATAATGAAACATTTTTTCGATAAATATGCTAAGTGGGGTTTCAATTTTAAATTGAAACTGTTTTACTGGCCATATATAGAGCGTCATACAAACTTTGCACAAGGTGTACATTTATTTTTACACTAACATATTTTAGACGCCTATTCAGTCTGCAAACACAACAAACATTTTTCGGAGAAAAAGCGTGGCTACAACTAATACAGCAGCACCACGTGATACGTGGGGGTCTAAACTAGGCTTCGTAATGGCAGCAGCGGGTTCCGCTGTTGGTTTAGGCAATATATGGAAATTCCCTTACACAGCAGGTGAGAGTGGCGGTGGCGCATTCGTTGCTATCTACTTGCTCTTTGTTATTTTTATTGGCTTTAGCGTAATGCTCACTGAATTCGCTATTGGTCGTAAGACAGGACTCTCGGCAGTAGGCGCTTTTAAATCAACTGATCGCCGCTGGACATTTACTGGTGTCCTAGGAGTATTTAGTGGCCTATTGATCATGGGTTTCTATCCTGTGGTAGGTGGCTGGGCGTTGGCTTACATCTTTAAAGTGGCTGGCGGTCTTCTAAGCACACCGGATGCCATTGGTGACAGTTTCGGTAGTTTCATTTCTGCACCGCTACAACCACTAATGTGGATGGGTATTTACCTCTTCCTAAACATCCTAATTGTAATGAAAGGCATTTCTGGGGGGATCGAGAAGGCAGGTAAAATTTTGATGCCGCTGCTATTCCTTATCCTGATTGTCGTATCAGTGAAAGGTCTGATGCTACCAGGCGCGATGGCAGGCCTTGAGTTCCTGTTCATGCCGGACTTTTCTAAAGTAGACAGCAGTGTTGTTCTTGCAGCACTTGGCCAAGCATTCTTCTCGCTCAGTCTTGGTATGGGTTGTATGCTGACATACGGCTCGTACCTTAAGAAGAAAGAGAACCTGGTTCAAACTACCGGTATGGTGACAGCGATGGATACTGGCGTTGCGATCCTTGCGGGTGTGGCGATGTTCCCAGCAATGTTCGCATTCGGGATGGAGCCTGCAGCCGGTCCTGGTCTAGTCTTTGTGGTTGTTCCTCAGTTATTTGCTGAAATGGGCGGCGTAATTGGTCTTCTATTTGCTCTTATGTTCTTCGTCGGTCTAACGGTAGCGGCACTCACTTCTTCGGTATCGTTACTTGAAGTGGTGGTTTCTTACCTAATCGACGAAAAAGGCATGAAGCGCCCAACAGCGGTGCTGTCAGCAAGTGCGGTTATGGCAACCCTTTGTGTATTCGCATCGCTATCACTGGGCGGCGTTGGTCCGACACTGTTTGGTACAGGCGCATTCGATATCTTCGACTTACTCACGGATAAGATCTTCCTAGCGGTTGGCGGTATGTTAGTGTGTATCTTTGCAGGTTGGCGTCTAAACCGTGCAGACTTAGAGAAGGAAATCACAAACGATGGTGAAGTATCTTTCCCACTATTTGGTCTATGGTACAACCTAGTTAAATACATTATTCCTTTTGCTATCGCTATTGTGGCATTCATGGGAATTAAGTCTGGATTCGACAGTGGCAAAGGCGAAATCATGATGTTGGGTATCGCTATCATTGCATTGGCTGGCGTGTTCTCGAAGAAGCTATAGTGAGTAAATTTTAAGTAAGTGAGGGCCTCTGTTGAGGCCCTTTTTTGTTGATAAGCTTACGGTCACAAAGATGGAGCTAGAAAGTTTAAGTTCGCCTAATCAATTAGAATAGGTATACTTCTGGCTCCAACGGAGAGCCAGTTTTTTATGTTCGATATCCTATATACCCATCCAGATTTTCTTGTCATTAACAAGCACCCAAACGTCTCGGTCCACAAAGATGACGGGGACACGATGTTGCTTCAAGAAGTCGCAAAGCAGAGTGGGGATGAGCAGCTCTACCTCGTTCACCGACTGGATAAGATGACGTCGGGTATTTTGCTGCTCGCACGCAACGCTAAAGCTGCCAGCGCATTATCTCAAGCCTTTGCTCAGCGCAAAGTTGAAAAATACTATTTGGCGATCAGTTCGAAAAAACCAAAGAAAAAGCAAGGGTTAGTTATTGGCGATATGGAGCGATCACGCCGTTCGTCCTGGAAGCTGGTTAACAGCAAGCTAAATCCTGCTATTACACAGTTTTTCTCCCTAGCCGCAGAACCGGGTGAACGTCTGTTTTTATGTAAACCTCATACCGGTAAAACACACCAAATTCGAGTGGCATTAAAGTCTGTTGGTTCAGGCATTGTTGGTGATGCTATCTATAATGCAGGTAATGAAGCTGATCGTGGTTACCTACATGCATTCTCATTATGCTTTAGTTTTCAAGATGAACAATTTCGCTTTGTTTGCGACCCTCGTGATTACCAAGCGCTAGGCAGTAAGTGGCACTCTGAGATTGTTGTTCAGGGCATTGATAGCTGGTTGTGTCCGTGGGAATTGAACTGGCCAACGATCAAATAAACTTAGAAATAAGATAGATAAGAGATTTCGATGCAAGCATCACAACTTCCGCTGTTTTTTCAGCACCTTGAAGCGGAGCTGGCACAAGCTCCGAATGAAATTCGTCGACTGTTTCATGGTCGCGGTCGCCGTTTTGAAGGCCTAGAACAAATTACTTGTGATTGGTTGCAAGGGCAATTGATCATTAACTTATTTAAACCGGTGGATGAGATTTTTCTTACCGAGTTGAAAAGTGGCCTACATGCGCTTGCTCAGTCCCAACGGTGGTCGGACAAACAAGGTTGCGCAATAGTGATTCAGCATCGCTATGCGGATGGGACTCCTTCAGAAGCGCTAGTTGGGGAGCTAAACTCGCGACCTATCGTGGAAGAGAGTGGGCTTAAATACCAACTGGATATCGGGCGTAACCAAAATTTTGGCCTGTTCTTAGATATGCGCTATGGGCGCGATTGGGTGCGTGAACATGCGAAGCATAAGAATGTACTAAATTTGTTTGCTTACACTTGTGGCTTCTCGGTCGCTGCTATTGCGGGTGGCGCGGATAAAGTGGTTAACGTGGATATGGCAAGAGCATCATTGTCGAAAGGCCGTGAAAATCATCTTCTTAATGGCCACAACATTAGCCAAGTCAGTTTTTTGGGCCATGATATCTTCAAATCGTGGGGAAAAATCAAGAAAGCAGGACAATATGATTTGATCATCATTGATCCGCCATCATTCCAAAAAGGCAGCTTTGCTCTGACGAAAGACTACAAAAAAATTCTACGTCGTTTGCCTGATTTGTTGGCAGACGGTGGTCAGGTGCTTGCGTGTGTGAACTCTCCGTCGGTAACCAGCGACTTCTTAATTGAAAGTATGAAGGAAGAAGCGCCGGCGCTAACGTTCCGTGAACGTTTGGATAATCCACCCGAGTTTATGGATGTCGATAGCGAAGCGGCTTTAAAAGTGCTGCTGTTCAGCTGAGTTTAACGCCTCTTTAGTTGGTCATCCCTTCTTTTAGGGAATCTCTAGGAGCACTCTGGCCATCAAAAGCGCCGTTCGCGGCGCTTTTTGATCGATGAAATAGGGGCTTAACTAATTTGTACTTCAAGATCGGACTCAATCGTAGAAGAGCAAGCCAATACATAGCCTTGTTCAATCTCTTCCAGTGTTAGAGTCTCAAGGCTGGTGGAAGAAACGCTACCTTTATGAACTTTACACTTACAAGAGCCACAAATACCGCTTCGACACGCGACTATCAAAGGCAACGCCGCACTTTCTAACGCCTCCGCTAACACCTGGCCTTTTTTCGCATTGATACTTTGAGCGAAATCAGGCACGGATACGGTCGCTTTTTCGTCAGATACTTCAGTATCTTCATTTCGTGCTGGGGTAAAGCTCTCTTGATAGAAGTTTTCTATATCGAAACTGAGTTCATTTAAATAGCCTTGAACGTCGAGCATGAACTGGTTCGGGCCACAAAGGTAGACAGTGCGTTGCTTAACATCTGGCACTAGCTTTAATAACCACTCGACATTTAAACGCCCTTCAGGGTATGGGGTTTCACCGCCATGTTTAAGTAGCAGCTTCAAGTGGAAATTGGGGTAAGCAGCGTGGTAGGTTTCTAACAAATCAAAGTAGATGGTCTCCTGCCGAGAACGCGCGATATGCAAGAACTCAACGTCAACCTCTTCATTATTGTTCAGCCAATGCTTTGCCATTGCGAACACTGGGGTAATGCCACAGCCTGCACTGATGAGTAATGCTTTCTTTTTCCCATCATAAAAAGCCGGTGGATGGTCAATACAGTTGAATTCCCCCGTCGGTGGCAAGGCCTGAAGGGTATCGCCAATCAGAAGTTTATCGACAATGTAATTGGATACTTTACCCCCTTCGACGCGTTTAATCGTGAGTTGCAGGCAATCTTCACCAGAACGAGAGCTAAGCGAGTAGGCGCGAAATTCCATTTTTCCGTCAATCTCAACACCCAGATTAATGAATTGACCCGGTTTAAATTCGAATAGAAGTGACTCTGATAAATCTGCCAGCTTTAAGCTCACTGCATCCGGTGTTTCATGGTATTTATCAACACAGCGTAACGTGACAGGTTGACTGCCTTGCCATTCAAAAAACATAAAAATCTCTTTGGTTATGACTATTTTCTACAGTTAATTCTATTAAAAGGCCCCCAACGAAGGGGGCGTGTTATAGACGGGAGAATTACGCCGCTAAAATGGCTTTTAGATCATCCTGAACGTTACTGATGCTACGCATGTCAAATTTCTCTTGAATGATAGCAATCAAGTTAGGCGTCAGGAATGCTGGCGCCGTAGGGCCTGTGTAAATGCCTTTTACGCCTAGCGCGAATAGCGTTAGCAGAATAACAATCGCTTTTTGTTCAAACCAAGATAATACAAGTGTTAGCGGCAGCTCGTTGATATCACAGTCGAACTCTTTAGCCAACGCCAGTGCAAGTTGGATTGCTGAGTAAGCATCGTTACATTGACCAACGTCTAATAGACGAGGGATACCATTGATGTCGCCGAACGTGTTTTTGTTGAAGCGGAATTTACCACACGCAAGTGTCAGAATAAGCGTGTCTTCTGGTGCTTCGGCAGTGAAATCTGTGTAGTAACTACGTTCTGATTTATCGCCATCACACCCACCGACTAGGAAGAAGTGTTTGATGTTGCCTTGCTTCACTTGATCGATAACAGCAGGTGCAGCGTTCATTAATGCATTGCGGCCAAAACCGACCGTGATGTTGTGCTCGATTTCATCGTGTTGGAAGCCCGGTTGTGCAAGTGCACACTCAATCACAGCACTGAAATCGTCACCTTCAAGATGCGCGATACCTGGCCAGCCAACAATGCTACGAGTGAATAGACGATCTGCATATTGACCTACATTTGGGTTAAGCAGGCAGTTAGATGTCATCACAATGGCACCAGGGAAGTTAGCAAATTCCTTCTGTTGGTTTTGCCATGCGCTGCCGTAGTTGCCAACTAAATGAGGGTATTTCTTCAGTTCTGGGTAGCCGTGTGCAGGCAGCATTTCACCATTGGTATATACATTGATGCCTTTGCCTTCCGTTTGTTGAAGAATTTTTTCAAGGTCATGCAGATCGTGGCCAGAAACAAGGATACATTTTCCTTTCACTGGTTTAACGTTAACGGTTGTCGGCTCAGGGTGACCAAAGGTCGCTGTCTCACCTAGGTCTAGCATTTCCATCACTTTGTAGTTCATCAGACCAATGCGCATTGAGCAATCAAGCAGTGCACCTAAATCTTCAGGGTCGGTACCTAACCACGCCATGATCTCATGGTACTCTGCGTAGATGTCGTTGCTTGTTTGATCAAGAACGCGAGCATGCTCCATGTAAGCTGCCGCGCCTTTTAGGCCGTATAGACAAAGCAAGCGTAATCCGATCACGTCTTCATGTACTTGGTCTTTACCACGGTTAACCGCCACCTGTGGTGCGAATGTTAATATTTCCGTGACTGAGGCTGGTAGCTCGAAATTCGCTACGGCAGGAATGTCCGAAAGAGGCTGATTCGCTAACGTTGCAGCGGCCATGACTTCCGTCTTTAGTAGAGACTTGTATGCTTCTGCGTCTGATGTCAGTTTTAGAATACGTTCTGGGTCGAAGTTAACATTCGTTAGGGTTGAGAAGAATGCTCGCGGTGCCCATTGGTTGATTTCATCATTGATGATGTTGAATTCAAGTGCGCGTGACGCCCAAAAAGAAACCCCTTGCAGAGCGTAAACAAGCACGTCTTGTAGATCAGAAACCTCTGCCGTTTTACCACACATACCTTGTGCGAAAGAACAGCCTTTTACAGCTGGGGTTTGGATTGTCTGTTCACATTGAATACAGAACATATTGGGTTCTCCAGTGAGTATCGTAATAGTCGTTTTATTTATCACTAGATAGCAGAATGCGTGCCAGACTTTAAGTTTTTGAAATATAACAACAAACTTTACTAGCAAATAAGGGGTTGATGTAATTAATACAACATGAGTGATGTTATAATCACATCGTGCTTTGCGGGCTGCTTATTTATTGATTCCGAGTTTTTTACCCATTCGATACAAATTACCACGATCCATCTGTAAAAATTCGGCGGCTTTTGCCCACACTCCACCCGTTTGGTTTAAAGCATGTTCAATTAAATCACGTTGATAGCGTTCCACCAGCTCTCTCATTGGTTGACTTTTTTGGGGGAAATGGCTTGATGTGTTTTTTACATCATTAAGTGCAGTGGAGGTATCAAAGTGATTCAACATGATGGTACTTGCGCCTTGTTGAATGGAATGTAAAGCGGCGCGGGTCAATGTATGTTCGAGTTCACGAACATTACCATACCAAGGTAAAGACTCTAATTGGCTCAACACTTTAGGGTGTACATGAAGATTTGGTGCGTTGAACTGTTGACGGACTTTTTCCAACAGGTAACCCGCTAAAACCGGAATGTCACCATCACGATTGCGTAATGGCGGCACTTTAATCGGAAATACGTTTAAACGGTGGAATAAGTCAGCTCTGAAGGTGCCCGCTTCGACTTCTTTCTCTAATTGCCGATTGGTCGCTGCAATAATGCGTACGTTGACCAGTAAATGTTGATCGCTACCTACGCGTTGCAGTTCGCCTTGCTGAATCACACGCAGTAGTTTTGCTTGTAAAATTAACGGTAATTCACCGACTTCATCAAGAAAAATCGTACCACCGTCGGCCAGTTCAAACTTACCTGCTCGGTGACCATTTGCGCCGGTAAACGCCCCTTTGACGTGGCCGAATAATTCACTCTCTGCGAGCCCCTCGGGCAGTGCTGCACAGTTTACGTAAATCATCGGCTTGTCGCTGCGATGAGATTGCGCATGCACCGAGTGCGCCACTAGTTCCTTACCTGTTCCCGTTTCTCCTGTGATTAAAACGGCATAATCTGATTGAGCAACGGTGGCAATGTTATTACGCAGTTGATTGATTTGCGGGCTTAATCCCACCATTTCGCCATGTTGTGAGCGTGCTTGCTGGATCAGTGTTTGAGTGACACTTTTTTGCTTTTGGTTCTGTGCTTTGAGTGCTTTTAACTGAGAAATATTGCGCAAGGTTGCAGCGGTTAAAGCGGCAAAAGTTTCCATGGTGACGGGGTCGATATCATCAAACGCGCCGATCGCAAGCGCATCCATCGTGAGCGCACCGACAAGTTGTCCATCAACATATAAGCTGCACCCCATACAATCGTGGACATCGATACACTGGTTTTGTGCTAGTAGGGTGCCATCAAAAGGATCGGGGAGTGAACAATCTGCATCAAAACGTACGGGCTCACGGCTTTGTATTATTGCCTCCAGCCTAGGATGTGCTTTGGGAAAGAAACGTCGCCCTAATACAGCAGGCGATAACCCCTTGACTGCGACGGGCGTAAGAAAGTCATCTTCGTCGAAGATAAACAGGCAACTTGCATCGCAAGGGAAAACCTGAGTGACACCATCAATTAAATTTTGATATTGCTGTTCATGAGAGCGATTTGAGCTGAGGTTTAAGGCGATATTCAGTAGAACTTGGTCGAAGGCTAGGGGCATAACATACTCATAAAAAATGTGGATGAGGCAATACTAACAGAGTGATGTTGTTTTTACATCGTTAGGCTTGTGTGATTGATGTCCCATTGACGACAGAGGAAAGGTGGTGAAACATTGGAAAATGACAACACAGACAAACGCAATAATGGCATTTGCCTGTGTTGTTTAGCTAATGAATGCAACTATCTTTGGTGTGATACGTATTAACGTGGGACCACTCTTGCGCTATCACCGGCTACGTTAACTTGTACTGCTTGGCCGGGCTGGAAAATCATGTTGGGGTCCACCTCTTGAACGATAGAAATGACTTTTCCATCTTCCAAACGAATGGTTAGGTTTACACCGTTGCGTTTACCTGCTTCCCCTGCAATTTCACTACCCGCATATCCTCCGAGTAAGCCGCCGCCAATGGCCGCAATGTCAGAGCCTGAGCCACCACCAATCTTCGAACCTAAAATGCCGCCAATGGCTGCACCTGCAATGGTCCCAATGGTATTCGTTTGGGTCGACGCATCAATCGTCACGGGGGCGACCTTTTCAATTGTGCCATAGTAAACTTGCTGTACGGTACGGGTTTCTTGCGACCCATAGGCGTCGCCATATGGGTTTGGCGAAGTACAGCCAGCTGCTAATGAAGCTAGGGAAAATATGAGAATTAAATGAAAACTATTGTGTCTTACCATGTAACCTCCAAATGATCGCATTACTCAAAGAGTATAGAAGTAAGATTTGCTTTCTGCTGCAATATCAAAGAGAAAGCGGTAAGTCATGGCAAACAATAACTTATATACAAGGGAGGTTTAATTTCAGTTTTAAGAGCGTTACATGGAATCCGCACATCGAGGAGGCTCAGGTATGAGCCATGACTTTATTCTGAGTTCAAAGTATGGAAGCCCGAATAAATACGAGTAAATGTCGTAAACCAGCATGCGGTGCCAAAAATGTAGGCAATGACATCAAAATGTTGTGGGAACAAGCAGATCAACGCAAAGCAGGCAATAGTCTCGGTACCTTCCGTTAAACCGCTCATATAGTAGAGAGACTTGTTCGTGTACACCGGATTATCGATACCGCGTTTGCTAGCCATGATGGCAAAGGCCAAGAAACTGCTGCCAGTGCCGATGAATGAAAAAATCAAAAACGCACCGGCAACGGCATTTTGCTCTGGGTTTGCCAGTACAAAGCCAAATGGGATCAGCGAATAAAATAGGAAATCCAAGCTGATATCGAGGAAACCACCGGCATCGGTGATGCCTTGTATTCTCGCTAATGCGCCATCCAACCCATCGCAGACTCGATTGAGTAAAATGAACAGTAAAGCGAGCGTGTATTGTTCGGTGACCAATGCGGGTAGGGCAAAACAACCGAGTACAAATCCAAATAATGTGATTTGATTCGCGGTCACGCCGCGATTATCGAGCAGTTTTGCACTTTGCGTTAATGGCCAACGAATAACTTTGATACTTAAACGATCAAGCATTGTTCGTCTCCCAAGGCCAGTTTAGGCAACGACTGCCTTGTGGGATATCTTCTTTATCATGCGTCACCATTAAGGCTGGGATATTCGCATGTTGTAGCTGTTCTACAACCCAGTTACGGAATTGAACGCGAAGATCTTTATCTAGTTTGCTGTATGGCTCATCAAGTAGCGCAACTTTAGGTTTAGCCAGTAGCATACGTGTAAGAGCGATACGCGCTCTCTGACCGCCAGATATTTGGTCAGGAAAAGACTCTGCGAGCTTAGTCAAAGAAAGGTGCTTAAGTGCCAGTATTGCACGCTCTTTACGCTCTGCACCTTTAATTGAGTTTGGTAGAGCAAACGCAATATTTTCCCATACGGTTAGGTGTGGGAATAGTAAATCATCCTGAAATAGAATTCCGACCTGGCGTTTGTGCGCTGGTAGAGCGTCTAAGCGTTGATTATCCAGTGTGATCGAGCCTGAATAGTCGAACTCAGCTGATAAGTGCCCGGCAATGGCATCTAACAACGTTGATTTGCCACAACCACTTGGCCCCATTAGTGTCACAATTTCACCTTTCTCTACGGTAAGGTTGAAAGAAGAAAAAAGTATATCGCCATGGGATTTACGGATGGCGAGGTTTTCGAGACAAAGACTCATTAGGCAGTAAACCTTTAATAGACAACCGGCGATACTTAACGTGTAAACGACTAAGTAGAATCGCAAAAGAGAAGAACATCAACGGCAATAGGGCTTGCCAAATTGCGTAAATAGCAGTGACGCGACGGTCAAAACCACTCGATAGAGCAACCGCTTCGGTGGTAATAGTGCTAATACGGCCAGCTCCCAGTACAAGAGTCGGTAAGTACTGAGCCAAGCTAACACTAATGCCGACAGCCCAAGCAAACGCAATCGCAGGTAAGAGAATCGGTAGCTTTACTTTTAACCAAGCTTGTAATGGTGATTTCCCCAAACTTAACGCTACTCGCGTTAAACCATTATCAAAGCTGCGCCATGGGCCATCAAGAGAGAGATAGACAAATGGGAAAGCGAAGAACACATGCGCCCAACATACCCAGAAGAAATAAGCATTGCTATCGAGGTACAGTGTCGCTACTTGCATGCCAAACAACACAGAAAGCTGAGGAATCAACATTGGTACCGCTATGATGTAGCCCGGCACTTGCCAGCGGTAACGCAGTCGGTATTCATGAGCAATCAGTGAAAGTAAAAGGGCGATCAACGCACTAATGACAGCAATCAGCATACTTTGTTCTAGCGTACTAAGAATGTTTTGCCATTCGTATTCCCAAAAGCGTAGACTGTAGCGGCTTGGTAGTAAATCAGGGAAGCGCCAACGCTGAGAAAAGCTCCATACTACCATGAGTGGCACCTTTAACAGTGTGAGCAAGGCAATCACCGCGAACAAGGTTTTTCCTGGTAGACGGAAGCCGCTGCGACCTGAGTATTGCCAACGCTTGACGCCTTTGGTGATGCTCCATTCCACCAAGCGAGCAAAACCAATTAATAGAGTTGCGATGACAAAAAGAACGACAGCGCCTGCCGCGGCTCTTGGTAACAAAGAGAGGTCAGGGTCATTAAACCATTGCCAAACTAGCACCGCAAACGTCGGAGGATTCGTTGGACCGATAATCAGTGCGACATCAACAACCGATAAGCTGTAAGCAATGACGGCGAGCATAGGAAAGCGTAGCTTTGCAAACCATTGTGGGAACACGCATTTCCACCAAGCTTGTGCAGAGGTATAGCCCATGGAATGGCTGACTTTTTCGATTTTTTCTACTTTTAAATGCTGAAGAATTGGGATGCTCATCAGTAGTAGGAAAGGCACTTCTTTGAAAGCAAGCATAACGATAAGGCCAAGCGCATAAGGGTCTTTAATAAGCAACGCTAAGTCGTTAACGGTTTGCGCATTTGGGTCATATCCAAACAATTGATTGAGTGTACGTATCCCCATGCCTGTTGGAGCAAATAGGAACGCAAAACCAATCGCGAAAGCCACGTGAGGTATAGCGAGAAGTGGGGAAAGGCTGAGTTCAATTTTACGCCAGAATTTGCTTCCCCAAGAGGCTTGCAGAATCGCAAACGTGATCAAGCAAGCTAGGTAGCTACTAAAAATAGCAGAATAAAAAGTCAGGCTAATTGACGTCCAGACGCCCTCCCAATCAAAGACCGCATTGAAGCCATCAAGAGAGAAGTGGTTCAAACCGATAGGCGGTACGTAACCGAGCGCAGAAACGATCACTCCTAGTAATCCAGGGATGGTCGGCAAAATACATACTGCGATAATAACTAGATACAGCGCTCTTAACATGTGCTCGTATTAATTCCCGTAACGTTTCAACCATTCTTTTTCTAATGCAGCCTGCCAACTAGGGTGGGGCTCTGCGATAGATTTAAATTGTTGTGTGTTTTTAGCCGTACCTGTTAAGTATTGGCTGTTTAGCACCGAAGGGTCACCCCAGATGTTGATGTCACCTTTACGAGATTGTGCTTCAGGACTCAATAAAAAGTTAATCGCAACTTGTGCTCCGGCAATTGCGTTTGCGTTCCATGGAATGGCTAAGAAGTGGATATTAGACAGTGCACCGGCGTCCATCGCGTATGCTTTGGTACTTTCCGCTAGATTACCGCTCGATTGTGCAGAAAACACTGCGTTCGGGTTGAATGTCACAGCAAGATCAATTTGGCCATCATCGAGTAATTGCACACTTTCTGCCGTACCTGCAGGGAATTGCTTACCACCACGCCACGCCACACGATGGAACTCATCTAAGTAGCGCCAAAGTGGTTGAGTTACCGAAGAAAATGTTTCTTTTGTTACTGGTTGTTGTAGCTCTGGCGCATTGTTTGTCACTTCAATCAGCAGTGATTTAATAAAGCTGGTGCCGTGAAACTCGGGTGGGCGAGGGTAGGTTAAACGATTTGGAAACGCTTTTGCGTAGCTCAGCATTTCAGAGAATGAACGTGGTGGATTATTCAGCGTGTCTTCATCATGGATAAAGACCAATTGACCGACACCCCAAGGTGCTTCTAAGCCATCTGTTGGTTCAGAAAAGTCTACATCAACCGGTAACGTTTTATCGACATATTGCCAGCTAGGTAGTTGGTCAACAAAAGGTCCAAACAACAGTTGGTTGTCTTTCATTGATTTGAAGTTTTCACCATTGATCCAAACCATGTCTACACTGCCGCCACTGTTTTTTCCTGCGGCTTTTTCGGCGATGATACGTGTTGTGGTTTCAGAAATATCGGTGACTTTGACATGGTTAAGGGTCACGTTGTAGCGAGACTTTAGCTCTTTTCCGGCCCACAGAATGTAGCGGTTGATTTCTTGGCTACCACCCCAAGCATGAAAATACACGACCTGTCCGTCTGCCTGCTGTTCAATGGCTTGCCATTTTTCCGGAATAGAAGATGCAAAAGAGGAAGTAGCGAAAGTGGCGGCTAAAATACCAAAAGTGCTCAGTAATTTTTTCATACGTAATCCGTGTTTTTTATCTTTGTCTTTATTTTGGTGCTTTGTTTTTCTATGCAATGAAAAACGCTTAATTTTGACAATTAATATAGGGCCTTAATAGTATGGACGATCCTTTTTCTCTATATGGATAGTAATCTATCTTGGTCTATTATCAATGTGAATTTGATAATAGATTTAGAGAATTACTCGCCTTGTGAAGCTATACCAATCAACGCCTCATTTTAGCCGTAAACTTAATCAGAGGTGGCTTGAAGTATGACCAGACCGATATGAATGAAAAAGAGTGCGGCTCCTGATAAACCGCACTCTTAACGTTTCAATATGGATAGACCGGATTACTTCGCCAGTTCTTCCATGTTGATGCCTTTTTTCTTCGCAATATATTTTGGAATCAGTGACATACCAAACAGGATAAGACCTGCCGCCGCGAACTTAACAAGCAGCATCGCTGATACACCGTTGGTCGCGATATCACCCGCCATGTAAGCAAAGATGAAAGCACCTGGCGCCATGGTTAGTAGGGATACTAACGCGTAAGTTCCAAGGCTCAGGCTCGTTAGACCGTAAGCGTAGTTCTGCAGACTGAATGGGAATACCGGCACTAGACGAGTTAGGATCAAGAAGCTGGTGCCGTTTGCAGCAACGCCGTCGTCGATCTTTTTGAAGATTGGGTTATCACCAAATTTTTTCATGATTGTGTTACGTAGTAGGAAACGTGCCACAATGAATGCTACCACCGCACCAAGCGTTGCAGAAAACAGCGCTAACACACCGCCTTTGATAGGACCAAATACAATGCCCGCTACAATGGTGAACGCACTGCCCGGTAGTAGGAACACACATGCAAACACGAATGCTGCTACGAATACTGCGTAACCCCAAACACCAAAACTTGCGATCCACTCTTGTAGGCTCTTGATGTCAGTGATGATCTCAAGAATGCCAGTTTGTTTTGCTGCAAATAGTGCTAGCGCTACTACTGCGATTAATAAAGCAATTTTTACAAATTTCATTGTTTTTACTTCACTTAAAGATGGTTATACATTCATACACTTGATTAGACCCGCTTTTGATTTGTAGCGGTTGAACCAAGCTTTCACAGGGCTTGCTAGTACGTTTACTGGTGGCTCATCGTTTTGCATGATGACTGGACCAAACATCAGATCCAGAATGTGCCAAGCTTTCTTGCCAACGCCCATCATAGAGCCACGACAAGCCGAGCAGTAAACCACCACATTATCAGTTTCAAACTCTTCTGCACGGCGTACTGCAACGCGGTTAGCAACATCTGGATTCGCAGGCACAACCATGCCACCAAAACCACAACAGCGAGTGTTTTCACGAGTATGCTCAGGCTCAGAAATTTTGTAGCCAAGCTCAGTTAGGATCCAGCGAATACCGTCCTGTAGCTCTTTTTCGTAGCGAGTTGAACAAGAGTCATGAATAGAGAACACCACATCACTGTGTTTCGCTTTGCCAACCAATTCTTTTGGTAGGCCAATTTCTGGTAGCAGCTTCCACAGAGATACTGGCTTTTGTTTACCGCCAGATTTTTTGATCATGCCGTAGCAGCTTTGACACGCGACAATCACTTCTTGGGCTTCTAACTTGTCGAAGTCTGCTTGCAGGTCGCCGTAACGTTCTTTGAACTTGTCGTATTGACCGATTGCTGCGGTTGGTTTACCACAGCACTTTTGCACCGCGCCCATCTCTGGGAACACGTTTTTTAGGTGCTGTGCAATTGCCGCTACACCTTCAGGAGAGTAGGATGGCAGACTGCATCCTGGCATAAATACTTTATTGCTCATGTGTGTTTACCTAGCGTTTAGCCATTGTGAAGAGTTTAGAGAAGCCCAGAAGCTGGTGCATATTGATTGCCTTGTGACCTTTGATTGGCGATTCGCCATTGTTCGCTTTAACAAAGTCGTTACGAGCGCCAAGGAAGATTTCTTTCATTGGGAAATCTTTTGGACAAACGATCGTACATTGGTCACAGGCGTTACATGAGTAAGCCAGTTGCGGATCCATTGTCTTGTTATTAACGAAATCAGAGAATGCCGTTTTCGGGCAATCCGTGAAGTCGTTCATCATGATACATTCGCTCATACATAGCTTACAGCTACATTGCAGACAGCGAGATGCTTCTTGCTTGATCTGCTCTTCAGTGAAGCCTAAATCCACTTGTGCAAAATCTTGCTTGCGCTCTTCAGCGTCACGTAGTTCACCGTGTAGGCGAGGGGTATCTACTGTACCTTTTGGAAGTGGTACATCTAGACGAGATTGGTAGCTGTATTCTTGCTCGAAGTCACGATCTTCAGTCAGTGGACGAGACGTTAGGAAGCGCTCAACACTCATTGCGGCTTTACGGCCTAGTGCCATCGCTTCAATCACGATGTTACCGCCGCACGCATCACCGGCTACGAATACGTCTTCTAGGCTAGAAGCCAGTGTTTGCTTGTCGACAACATAACGACCGCCACGAGTTTGCTCTAGTGCGCCGTCAGTGATGTCAGCGACGATTTGACCTGTTGCGAATACCACCGTATCCACTGCGATGGTTTTGCTTTCGTCGCTGTATTGAGGTGCAAAGTTGCCTTGCTCGTCAAAGATAGATAGCACTTTCTTAATGGTGATACCCGTTACTTTGCCGTTTTCATGTTCGATGGCAACCGGACCCCAGCCTGCGTTGAACACGACGTTTTCTTCTAGTGATTCGTCGATTTCGATTTGGCTAGCAGGTAGGTTTTCCATGCTCTCCAGAGAACATTGGTACACTTCGCTTGCACCGATGCGCCAAGAAGAGCGCGCACAGTCCATCGCTACGTCACCACCACCGATGACCATCACACGTTTACCGGCACGTGGGAATTGGCGGGTTTCAGAGATCTCTTTCAAGTATTCAACCGCAGAGAACACGCCGTCGTTGTCGTGACCTGGTAGAGGAATGATAGAGCCTACGTGTGCACCGTGAGCAAGAATCACCGCATCGTGCTCGTTGCGTAGTGCTTCAAAACTGATGTCTTTACCGATCTCAACGCCAAAACGGGTCTTAATACCTAGCATGCCTAAGTAGCTGTATTCGAAGTCGATCACATCGCGAGGTAGACGGTATTCAGGAATACCCACGCGCATCATGCCGCCGTATACGTCTAACTTTTCGTAGATCGTTACTTCGTGACCTTGGCGGCGAAGCTCAATTGCTGCTTGAGCACCAGCAGGGCCGGCACCAATGATAGCGATGTGCTTGTTGGTTAGTGGAGCGATGTTAAGATCCCAATGGTCTTGGCTATCTAACTTCTCAGCAACGAAACGTTTGATACCTGCAACACTGATCGGCTGACCGAACTCAGTGTTACGACGGCAAGACGCTTCACAAGGGTGTGCACAAATGCGGCCAAGTGTTTGAGGTAGGAATAGTTTGGTGCGGATAAGATCTAACGCACCTTGGAAGTCACCTTCCCCCGCCATGCGAACGTATTGTTTTACATCCGTGTGCATTGGACATGCGGTTTGACATGCTGGATCAGAATCACCCATACAGCCATCGATGATCATCTGGGCGGTGTCGTATAACTTTTGGCTAAAAATTACATTGTTCATTGACTGCTATTTCCGTTTTAATTAGCTCTTGACGTTGATAACGTTCACTTCAGGATTCTTTTGCTCGTAGTGAGCGTGGCTGTATTCAATCCATGAACCATCGTAGTTATAGACGCCTTCCGCACCTAGAACTTCGGTCAGAATCATGGTTGTGTGAGCCGAACGTACGCCGGATTGACAGTAAGCAATGACTTTCTTGCCTTTAATGATGTCACCGTAAAGTGCTTGCAGTTCTTCTGCTGATTTTAGTGTGGTGTCTTCGTTTAACGCTTTTGTCCAGTTGATATGAACACTGCTCGGGATTGTACCAGGGCCGAATGCGCCAGAAACTGCCACCTCACCGTTGAACTCGTCATTACTGCGAGTATCTAGGATTACCCAATCTGGGTTGTTTTGTGCTGCGATAACCATGTCTAGCGTTGCTAGTGCATTGTTTTCTTGTTTCGCATTTGGTGCGTCGTATTGGGTAGCAGCAACGCTTGGGTTTTCAGAACCAGTAGGGAAACCTGCACCCAACCAAGCATTTAAACCACCGTCTAGGTAACGAATGTCGTCGTGGCCTAAGTTGTAGATTTGCCAGTAAAGGCGAGCGGCATCGTGATGAGAGCTCGCAGCGTAAACCACGATCGTGCTGTCTGCTGTTGCGCCAAAGCGACCAAGGATGGTTTCCATTTCTTCAACGCTGTTGCTCATGCCCTCAAAGTCGTAAACACCTTCCGTTGCAGAGTAATCGTTGCGCCACATAGTGTAAGAACCAGAAATAGGACGATCCGGTTTGATAGGGTTTAGCGCACCGATCACGACCACATCTTTGTCTGCGTCCATCATTGCTTTGAGCTGTTGAGCTGAAATGAAATGTTCTGGGTGAGCGTATTCTGTGAATTTCTGCTCTTGTGCAGCCGCATCCACAGTCACAGCCTCAGCAGAGAACATCGTATTGTAAGTTGAGTAACCAACGGCTGCGACAGCCGCGAGCACACCCAACGCAATAGTCGACTTTTTCATGAGTTGTTTCCATATTTTAATTTAAAGTTTTGCTGACGAGTCACTTAGCTCGGCAGTTAGAATCTGGTTGAAGCTAAGACGAAGACACATAAACTTAGTAATTTTTCATAAGTGTTCATGGCGTATTAACACTCTTAAATGAGTGAACTTGCATCTAGCCCTTAGTGGGTAAGTATTTTGAGTAAATTGACACTTAGGAGGTATTGTGGTTTTCCACAATAATGAAGCCAACTTGATCTAAAGCAACAAAGTTATTGGGGGAAGTGATGGTAAAATGTGCTACAGACAATTTTTAATATTATTTCGTAAGTGATTAATAACCATTCTCAAAAAATTAAACTGTTTATTTTTGTTATTTCAACAGTGTTCTCTTATGTTTCATTTGCGAACGAGCCTACAACTCAAAGAAAAGACTATGAAGTCGGGGTGTTGGCGTTGAGAGGGTATGCACACGCAAGGCAAGCGTGGGAGCCGACATTGAATTGGTTGGAAACAAAGAATCCAGGCTATCAATTTAACTTACATACCTATGATTTTGACCAGTTAGAAGAAGTGTTTTTGCACGGCAGATTAGACTTTATTTTGACCAGTCCAGGGCAGGCGACCAAACTTGCTCGCGAGTATCCGATTAACTGGTTAGCAACCCAAAAAACGGCGTATAGCGACTTTCCTAGTAAGTCGATTGCGTCAGTCGTCGTTGTTCGTGAGGAGTCACCATATAAGACGTTAAAGGACATTAGTAAGGCGCATGTTGCAGCGGTATCGGAAAAAGCATTTGGTGGTTTTATTGCGCTTCAATACGAGTTAGATAAGTTAGGTTATTTCAACGCCTCATTTTTTGAAAAGATTCAGTTCACGGGACCACCAACGGATCAATTAATATTAAACGTGATAGATAACAATCTTGATGTAGCGATTGTGCCGGCATGTACGTTGGAGAATATGGCGAAAGAGGGGCGTATTCAGTTAAACGGTTTGCGAGTTATCAATGAAACACGTCCCGCAGGTTCGGTTTGTGCAGTAAGTACGCCACTTTATCCTAACTGGACGTTGGCGATGACCGAACGCGCACCGGCTTATGTAGGTCAGATGGTCGCGCAAACGCTATTTTCTATGCCAGCAGATCATCCTGCCGCGATTGCTGCAAATAATGTGGGCTGGATGCTGCCTGCGCCAAGCATTAATGTTGACAAGGTGTACAAACATCTGGATATGCATCCTTTGCAGAAACCTTTGGGAGAGAAAGCAAAAGAGTGGTTACACGAGAACCAAGTCGTTGCGCTTGCTTCAATACTTACTTTGTTTCTATTAACAGGCTATCACTTTTGGTTGCAGTGTAAGTTTCAGCGCAGTCGTGAAGAACTAAAAAACGCAATGAATGATTTGCGTCGTAAAAGTAGTTTGCTTGAGCACGCACAGCGCATCACCATCATTGGTGAACTTGGTAGCAGCCTGGCGCATGAAATCAATCAACCACTGGCAGCGATCAAAAATTATAGCCAAGGTGTAAAAGTGCGTATGGAGCGGGGCACAAAACCAGAAGAGTTGTTTCCAATCTTAGAAAAAATTCAGCTGCAAGTGACTTCAGCTAGCGACATTATTCAACGTTTACGAGGTTTAATTAATAAAACGCCAATAGAAAAGTGTTGGGTTGATTTTCCGTGCCTGATTGAAGATGTAATGAAGCTGGTGGATTATGAGTTTCAACGCTACCGTATTCAACTCGGCGTGATGTATTCGGGCGAGCCACAGCCAATCTATGCGGATGTGACGGGATTGCAACAGGTGATGTTAAATGTACTCAATAACGCCAAAGGTGCTTGCCTCAGTCATGAGCCAAAACGCAAAAATTTGTTCGTTGACCTAGACGTAAGTTTTTGTGACGAAATGGTCATTATCGATGTTACTGATAATGGTATCGGCATTCAGGGGCAGGAGATCCCCCTTGATCAGGCGTTCTATACCACCAAAGAAAATGGCCTTGGATTGGGGTTGGCAATTTGCCGTGATGTTATTGATGCCCATCAAGGTAGTATTCGTTTCCGGTCAATTGAGCCAACAGGCTGTCAGGTGACCATCGTTTTACCGTATCAGGAGGCTTGTCATGAGTCGTAATCTTTGTCCACTCTATATTGTTGATGACGAAGAGTCCGTATTAGAGTCCATGGCATTTATGCTTGAAAGCTATGGTTATGAAGTAAAAGTCTATTCAAACGGCACGGATTTTTTGGCGGACGCAGAGTTGGCGTCTGCTGGTTGTGTATTGCTTGATAGTCGCATGCCAGAAATGCGCGGCCAAGATGTCCACCAAATCATGGATGAGCAATTTAGCCCGGTCAGTGTCATTTACTTAACGGGGCACGGGGATATCCCGATGGCGGTAGAAGCATTAAAGGGGGGGGCATTAGATTTCTTTCAAAAACCCGTCGATGGCAATGCGCTAGTTTCTGCAATCGAGTTAGCAATGGCAAAGTCAATGGGTAACCTTGATAAGTTGCGCGCTAAGTACGTGCTACAAAATTTAACTAAGCGAGAAAGGGAAGTGCTCGATTTGGTCGTAAAAGGAATGAAAAACCAAGAGATGGCAAATCAGTTGTGTGTCTCTTTACGCACAATTGAGGTGCATCGTTCGAATGTCATGAGAAAACTTGAGGCAGAGAGCGTCGCGACGCTTATTAGAAAAGTGGGGCATTTAATTGAAGCATAAAAAAAGCAGCTAGGTTAGCTGCTTTTTCAATTCGTCATTTGACTTAGTTTAACCAGTCACTAAGAACGAACGTCAGTTCGTGATCAGCCGTTTTTAGTACTAGGTTTTCTTTAGTTAGAGTAATGTCGCTCCACTGAGCTAATGTGTCGGTCATCACTCGCTCGACATTCATTTGATCGTCAATACACATCTTCATGGTCATGCCCATTTTTTCGATGCGCAGTTGATTGTCTTTCAACTCAGCCTGGCCAAAGAACTCATTACAGCCGGCATTACCATTAGCCGTTAGGTTTTCTCCTAACTCTAGACGAGGCGCAAATTCAGCATCTTCAATCGCGATATTCTCGCCATCAACTTGTACTAATTCCCAGTTGTGATTCTGTAAGTCTTGAACTGTAATCTCTTTCACATAGTCATCACCATTGTTAGCGCATGCGGTCATTAGAATTGGAAGTGAGATTGCTGCAACTAACGTTTTTAGGCTAAGCTTCATATTATAGACTCCGTTTTAGAAAGCGTGATAAGTATAGGAGATAAAATACAAATTTTGTCAGTATACGGTTATAGTTTCGTATGCGTGTTGACACGGCGTATTTTATACCAGAGATCTCATCCCCGAAATGATATCGACTGAATATGGCACAATATTTCCGACACTCAGTCAACGATAATCGGTTGAATGTTTATTTGTTAACTATAGAACGGTTTTAGCATGGAGCAACTGGAATTTTTTTCTATCCCAAGCCCTTGTGTTGGGGTTTGTAGCTCTGACGAGAAAGGGTATTGTCATGGGTGCATGCGTAATAGAGATGAGCGCTTCAACTGGCTGAGCCTTACTTCTGCGCAGCAGTTGCATGTCATAAAGCTATGCCGACAAAGATATAGAAGAAAGTTATTAGCAGGAAAAACGAAGCCTGTGTTACCTGAAGAAACGTCTTCGCCACAACAGGATTTATTTTAGTCTGATGATTAGAGCGGTATTAACGGAGTGATTCCCGACTCAATTGGCGATGTCAATGAAGTCGGGAAAACGCTGACTTAAGCTGCTATTTCATTGACCAAAGGTCATCACTTACCCAGCCTCCTGCTTGTTCGTCGAAGTGGCAACCGGCAAATCGGTGGTTTTGTTCAACATCCAATTTATTGCTGGGGCGTTCATCCATCAATTGATGGATATACTTTGCCATAGGGTCAGTACACGCTTCACGCTCTCTGCGTGTAACCACTTCCTTAATCATTTGCAGTCTGTAGCTTTTGCTGGCTCGTTTCATTTTTGACCTCCAGAACTCGATGGCAGCAGTTTGAACACATTGGCGCCAGATAGCTGCTCATCGACGTACACTTGGAGGTGCATCGCCATTGTTTGAAGTCTGGAAGACAAATTGTTTCAGAGCAGTGTTTGTAACGCCACCACCTTTCTTTGAATCACTGGTAGAATTGCTAAAATACAAGCTTAAACACCAAGCAACTCATCTGTGTGTTGGAAAGGCTTTATCAAACATAGAAGCCCGGCATAAGGTCGTCAACAGTACCAATGAATATTTTTTTTCCTCCTTTTTTAGGTAGTTTATTTTCAGCTATTTAGCTTACCGATGCTAAAAATGTGAATCTATAAGCGATTTTTAAATACAAAAAACCGGAGCGTTGATGCTTCGGTTTGAACTTAAGAGTGTTATTTAATCAATAAAATATTATTGTGGAGTATTGATTTTACAGCCGCCGAAATTTGGAACATCCGTATTGGTGTATACGATCTCACCTTGAGGCTCATAGTTAGCAACTGCAATGGTCTGTAAGGATTCTAAGTCATCTTTTAGAACTGCCGCGTCTACGTTGCCTGTATCAACGACATCAAGTTTAGGGTAACCATCGCCACCTCCAGCGTTATAGCTTGGAACTGTAAACTTATACACCTTGATTGCAAAATTATTGAAAATGCAAAAGACAAGCGTGCAGGCGATGTCGATAAATAAAAACGGTATTTAGAATTTATCCAAAGTCCATTTCAATATGAAACGTGATCAGTTTGGTTAATAGTATATTGACTTGTGAGTCGGTGTTTGATTTGTGAGCTTTACACTCGAGTTTGACGAAGGATTGATCGATTTGGTTTCGTATCGCTTAAGTGAAATAATCGGTTAAGATTTTTCTACCTACGGTGTTAAGAGATAAGGAGTATAAGCAACATGCTTGCTTAAAGTTGGGGTAATTGTGGATTTACAGTTGCTTGCAAGCTTTTGGATGGGCTAAACAAGTGATTTCAGAACGCCTTAAATAGTAAAACCCCGGAGGTGGTAAGTCTCCGGGGTTTTGAAATTTTTTAGATATCTCGGCTGGTAAGTCCGATAATCTTGTATGCAAAAGGTTTGGATTTTATCCGTTAATTCCTTGGTAGGGAATTAGATACGGATGAAGTCCATGTGCTCAACTTTTGGCTTGTAAGCGTGACGTTGAACGTCTTGTGGCTTAACTTTAACTTCAGCGCCGTCGATAACTAGAACGATGCCTTCGTAGAACGCTGGCTTGTCCATTTGGTTAACGATGTCGTCGTGGTTAAGAACGATAGCAACTGCTGCTTCTTCACCGCCGTATACAACTGCAGGGAATTTGCCAGCGTGACGTAGGCGGCGGCTCGCACCTTTACCTAGTTCAGTACGTACTACTGCTTCGAATTTCATAGTATTTACTCTCAAATTAGTAAAAAATAACATTTCACGACACAATGCGACCTTGTGTTCGTGGTAAAGCTTGAATCAGTAACTGTTCAAGCGAGCGCGGATACTAGCATCCAACTCTGTATTCAGCAACAAAAATTGTCTATAAACCAATAAAAAGACGCCATTCTTCGAAAGGGATACCTGCTGTTTGAATGCATTAGATGAAAGCTTGTTCATTTTGTGTTGATTTTAACCTTTTTGCTGCCCGTTAAGTACGGCTGCGTTGCAGAATGAGGGTCGCTTTTAAACCGCCCATTTTGCTTTCCTCAAGGCTTAATTGGCCACGATAGCTGTGTGCCATTTCACTGACGATGTTTAATCCAAGGCCAGAACCAGGGGTGGTTTCATCGAGCCTATAGCCTCTTTTCGTTACCTGATTAAGTTGTTCCCGTGGGACTCCTGGACCATCATCTTCAATCATGATGTAAATGTTGTTTTTATCTTGCGTAGCGTGAACGCGAATAATACAGTTTGCCCATTTGTAGCTATTTTCTAGTAGGTTACCGACCATTTCGTCTAAGTCGGTTTTTTCTACCGCGACACTCAACTCAGAATCTAATTCGTTGATCAAAGAGATCTCACGATGAGCATAGACTTTATCAAACGCCATTGAGATGGCATCTACCCGTTCAGACGGGTTTGATTTTACTGAGAGAATATTCATCGAGCCTGCCATACGAGCGCGGCCTAAGTGATAGTCGATGTGTTGCTGAATCTGGGCAATTGGCGCATTTAAGCGATTTTGCTCTTCAGGCGTTAAGTTCTGCACTTCGTTTTTCAAAACCGAGAGCGGCGTTTTTAACGCATGAGATAAATTTCCAGCATGATTTCGAGCTCGCTCTAAGAGTTCTTGGTAGTGAAAGAGCAGGGCATTGAGGTCAGCGATCAGAGGAGAAATTTCTTTTGGGTACTCTTCTTCTAAGCCTTTTTTGTGACCGGATTTAAGCTCTCCGAGCTCTCTTTGCAGTTTGGTAAGCGGACTTAATGACCAGGCAATTTGCAGCAAGATAACCGCAAGTACGCCAGCAAATAACAAGCCTAATATGATCCACAATCGTCCGGTCAAAGATTGAATTGTGCCTTCAATTGGCTCTTCGTCGATACCGATGATGACATCAATGGGACCGTCATAATCGGGCAGATAAAGGGTCTTCTTCAACGTGATGAGCTTTTCATCTCGTGCGCCAAAGGCATCTTTGTCCAATCCCTTGTATTCAATCTTCTTGTCCCACAGAGAACGTGAACGTTCTAGGCTGCTTTCTGTGGATGCGCTCCAATATAAACCACTATAAGGGCGGTTAAAGCGTGGATCGGACAGCTGAGAAGTGAGAGAGAGCTTACCGTCATTGTCGACTTCTAATTGTGCGGCTATCTCATCCATGAATATATTCAACTGCGCGCGAGTTTCACCCACCATGTAATGGTATACCTGAGTTGGGATAGTCACCCCCGCAGCTAGGATCATCGCGGTTAACCACACCACAGCGGCGAGCACTAAGCGACTTTTAATACTTAGTCGCTTAAGTGTGTGCAGTGGGAGTTTATTCCTACCCGGCATTAAGTTGGTATCCTAAACCACGGACGGTCTTAATGATTTTGGGTGCAATTTTTTTTCGAATGCGGCCAATAAACACTTCGATCGTGTTGGAATCTCGGTCGAAATCTTGTTTATAAATGTGCTCGACAAGTTCAGTACGAGAAATAACTTTCTCGGGGTTGTGCATAAAATACGCCACGACTTTGTATTCTAGTGCTGTCAAACTTATCGGCTGCCCTTGCCATAGTACTTTGGATGAACGGGTATCTAAGCTTAAGTCGCCAACATGCATGACCGGCGATGTATTGCCCGATGCTCGGCGTAGTTGAGCGCGAAGGCGTGCAGTCAACTCAACCATTTCAAATGGCTTGGTTAGATAATCATCTGCGCCTGCATTCAAACCTTCTACACGCTGGGAAAGTGTGTCTCGTGCACTTAGAATAACGACAGGGGTATTAATGTTTTCATCTCGTATACCTTTCAGTACCGTTAAACCATCAAGTTTTGGAAGGCCAAGATCGAGTACTATCGCATCCCACTCTTCAGAAGTGGCGCGATAAAGGGCATCGATACCATCTTGGGAAAGCTCTGGCACCCATCCGCTGTTTTCTAGTGTTTCAACGATTTGTTCACCTAGACGAGGTTCATCTTCGACAACAAGTATTTTCATGCTAATTCTTCTTATTGTGTCTGGTTATTGTGGCTTTAATGCTTTGTTGAAGTTACGCCCCTTAATTTCGAGCATTTCAAGCGTGGCCGCATCGTATTCAACTTTTATGACACTATCGTTGAACAAAATTTTCAGTTCGTAAATCCATTCGTCGTCATCTTCTTCAAGTTCAACTTTAATAATACGCCCATAGAGATCATTCTCCACTGCGGTATACATATCGGAAAAGGGACGAATATAGCCGTTCTGAACCGCACGGTAGACTTCATCCTGATCTTCAGCGAATTCAATGCGTGTTCCCGGTTTCTCAACGTCACAAACGATGGCATGACCATCTTTATTGTCATGATGGTCATGGTGAGACGCGAAGCTTGGCGCTGATAATAACAGCGGCACTAAACTTAGCAGCACGAAAAGTTTACGCGGAGTGGCGGAGGTCGACATAGCAAAGCCTTTTTCAATGAATTGTAATGATTATATCGAGCTGTACATGAACAGAGAGTGAATTAATGAGCACTCGGCTACTTTAACTCGTCTTCGAAAATCCTATCCCGCAATTTCCAAAAGCGTCCTGATTTTCGAGCGATAACAAACTGGGGCAAACGGAAGCGATGTTGATTCGCCACAACCTTGGTTGGTGATGCTTCTTCAAAAGGACGATGTTTGTCGGCTAGATGAGGGCGGACGAACTGGTCTTTGAAGGTTTGCTTCTGCTTTTTGGTATTCAATGACCAGAACTCATGCACTAATGCATTACCTTCGCCTTGATATGTCTCACCAGAATACGTCACTTTCAGTTGCGATTTACCATCACTGGATTTGAATACCGATAAGTCCATTTCTGTGCACTCAAAGATAAGCGCGTCTTTAAGGTTTAATGCTTCTTTAAGTTTTTTATCAGGGTCGACGAGCGTCGCGTCGCATTCATGGCAAATACGCGCTGCGATGTCGTTATCCGCGCCGCATTCACCGCAGTATTTGGCACGAAAGCGGTAACCACAATGCTCACGCTCTCCGGTTTCATCGTCTTCGAAGTAGCCCTGACAGCGTCGGCCAAAGTGCTCCAATAAGAAACCATTACTGTCTAGCTTGCCCCAAAAGTTATTATTGAAGCCACAAGCGGGGCAAGGAATGGTGATGATTTCGCTGTTCGAGTCGGGTTTCGGGTCGCCGACCTCTGGCTGGTACAAGTCGTAGCTGTTACCTGCATAGTCAAGCACCAAACACTCTGTTTTACCCTCAGATAACCGTAAACCACGGCCAACAATTTGTTGATATAAGCTGACGGATTCCGTTGGGCGCAAAATTGCGATCAAATCCACATGAGGTGCATCGAATCCGGTGGTAAGAACAGACACGTTGACGAGGTATTTTATCTCACGATTTTTGAACGACTGAATGATTGCATCGCGCTCAGGTGTAGGCGTGTCACCAATGACAATAGCGGTTTCGCCTTCAGGCAGTAAGCCATGGATTTCTTGCGAATGGCGAACGGTGGCGGCAAATACCATGACACCTTTACGTTCTTTGGCGTATTGAATGATTTGCTCAACGATTTGTGGCGTGGCACGTTTGGCTTTGTCTATCACCATGTCCATTTCGGCTTCTTTGTATCGCCCGGTATTGGCTGGTTTTAATTGTGAGAAGTCATAAGATAAGACCGGGGCGTCCATCATACGTGCTGGCGTTAAGAAGTTTTCGTCTAGCAAATAACGAATAGGGAGTTCGAAGATACAGTCACGGAAAAAGCGTGACTCTTCAGTCCGAACTTGTCCACGGGTGTGATACTGGTATATCCAGCCCATGCCTAAGCGGTAGGGCGTTGCGGTTAAACCCAAAACTTTAATACCTGGGTTGAGTTCTCTTAGGTGAGAGATCACTTTTTGATAGCTGCTGGTTTTTTCATCTGGCACGCGATGGCATTCATCAATGACGAGCAATGAGAACTGATTTTTAAATGAATCTAAGTTTCTCACCACAGATTGAACGGAGGCAAACACCACTTGTTGGTCGGTCTCTTTTCGACCCAAGCCGGCGGAGAATATCGATCCTTTTAACCCATACCCTTCGTATTTGGCATGGTTTTGTTCCACCAGCTCTTTTACGTGAGCGAGCACCAGCACTCGGCCTTTAGCCAGCCTTGCCAGTTCTGCGATAACCAAGCTTTTACCCGCGCCAGTTGGCAAGACAATCACTGCGGGTGTTGAGTGCTTACGAAAATAGTGAATGACCGCTTTTACAGAGTCGGCTTGATAAGGGCGAAGGATGTACATGAAATTCTGTGAAATTGCTCAACTATTTTTATTAGGATGGCTATAATACCTGACTTTTATACCCAAGTGACTTTTGAATGCGCCATTCTCGGTCTGACTTGGGCTCAATAGGCTGGTAAAGAAGTCATTTGGGTATAATTCAATGAGGTATTCATGCGTTTAGATAAATATTTGTGTGATGGTCTGGGTGCGACTCGCAAGCAGGCAACAAAGATCATCAAAAGTGGCCTTGTCACCGTTGATGGCGAAGTACAAAAAAGTGGCGCGTTTAAAGTGTCAGAAGGCAGTGTGGTTGAGTGGGAGGGGCGTGAAGTTGGCATGCCTGGGCCTCGTTTCATCATGCTGTACAAACCTGCGGATTTTGTTTGTTCACACGAAGATGGCTACAACCCAACCGCATTTGTGCTGCTTGATGAGCCAAAGGTTGAAAATTTGCATTTTGCAGGCCGCTTAGATGTGGACACGACAGGTTTGGTATTAATCACCGATGATGGTCAATGGTCTCACCGCATTACGTCTCCAAAACACAAGTGTGAAAAAACCTATCGAGTTTGGCTCGCTGACGCGATTCAGCCAGATTACGTAGAAAAGTTTGCTGAGGGTATTGAACTGCGTAATGAGCGGGAAGCCACATTGCCTGCGCATCTCGAAATTGTTAACGAAGCAGAAAACGAAGTGCTGCTGACCATCGTGGAAGGTAAGTACCATCAAGTTAAACGTATGTTTGCTGCTTTAGGCAATAAAGTTGAGCAATTACATCGTGAACGGATTGGTGCAATACAATTGGATGACACCTTAGAACCAGGGGACTACCGTTACCTGACGCAAGAAGAAATTGATTCTGTTTGGAAATGATCATTTTTACAGGAAATGGTTTTAGTTCCGAATAAGAACTGGATTTTTGGTCGGAATCTCCTCAAACTGGTGGTTCCTGCCAATACTGCTCGGTGTCTAAATAGCGGCTAATCAGTGGTTTTGGCGAAAGCAGCAATCAGTCTCAATCAATGCAGAATATTGGTGGGAGGACCACAACAAGAGGTAAACAATGACCGAGAAAGCCCTTAGTACTCCCCAGTCTCAAATTAGCTTTTTATTATTCCTTGTACTCGGTGCCATTGGTGCGTTGACACCGTTAGCCATCGACATGTATTTGCCAGCAATGCCAACTATCGCCAAAGATTTGGGGGTAGCGGCTGGCGCGGTGCAAATTACGTTAACGGCTTATACTGCTGGTTTTGCGTTAGGCCAGCTGATTCATGGCCCCTTGGCTGATAGCTATGGTCGACGCCCAGTTCTTATTTTTGGCGTGTTCTTTTTTGGGTTGGCAGCGGTTGTCAGTGCAACCACGAACGGCATTGATGCGTTAACTTATGTGCGCATGGCTCAAGGTTTTGCAGGGGCCGCAGCGGCAGTTATTATTCAAGCGATCGTTCGTGATATGTTTGATCGTGAAGACTTTGCGCGTGCGATGTCTTTCGTCACTTTAGTGATTACCATTGCCCCACTTGTTGCCCCAATGATTGGCGGCTACCTTGCGGTATGGTTTGGGTGGCGCTCAATTTTTTGGGTACTCGCGATTTCCGCGGTGATTGTTATTTTGTTAGTGCTATGGAGGATTCCAGAGACATTAACACCGGAAAATCGACAGTCGCTTAGATTTGGAACCACGATTCGTAACTATGCCCGTTTATGCTCAAACCCAGAGGCATTAGGATTAATGCTATCAGGGGCGTTTTCATTCTCCGGGATGTTTGCTTTCTTGACGGCTGGCTCGTTTGTCTACATTGATTTATATGGGGTTCAACCTAACCATTTTGGCTATCTGTTTGGCCTAAATATTATTGCGATGATCATCATGACGAGCATCAATGGTCGCTTGGTGAAAAAGGTTGGATCACACGCTATGCTTCGTTTTGGGCTCTTGATGCAACTGAGCGCAGGCATTGGACTGTTTGTAGGTTGGCTATTGAATCTAGGCCTATGGGGTATGGTGCCATTTGTCGTGATGTTTATTGGCACACTGTCAACCATTGGTAGTAACTCAATGGCGCTATTATTAAGTGGTTACCCAAGTATGGCGGGGACAGCTTCTTCTTTAGCGGGGACGCTGCGCTTTGGGACGGGATCCCTAATTGGGGTATTCGTTGCCTCGCTGCCTGATGGCGTGGCATGGCCAATGATCATCGTAATGTTTGCTTGTTCAGTGCTATCTGCACTGTTTTATTGGACTTTAGGAAGAAAGGCGTAATGTCTAATTACACCACAGAAATTCAAAAATTGGTTAATGCTGCTCTGAGCGAACTTGAGCAGGAACATCGTTCGGGTAAACTGGCGAATGCGCCAATAGCGAACAATCTATACTTGGTTCGTTGGGTAACAAAAGCATTGAAATCCCAACAATTTGATCGCAGTGTTGTTGATGACTTAACTCGTTGGCAAAAAGCGGGTCGTTCAAAAGGTAACGACGCAGGGTTGTTGTTTATCTTCAAACGTATTTCTGCATACTACGCCCAGAGCTTCCCTCAGGGAAAAGAGGCGAGGGTGATTAAAGATTCAGAAATCGACGCGTTTCTTGATTATATGGAACAAGAAGGCTGGGAAGTGTCAACATCCGAGCCGTTGATTGGTTTCGGTAAGGTACAAATCTTTACCGAAGGTCAAAACTCATTGGCATTGTGCGCTGATCAATGTGACAGCTGCTTTGATGGCGAACGCTTAGTGAAGCCTATGAGTTGGTTTGTTCGTGGCAATCATGCGGATTTTGTTGAGAAAGCGGCTAAAGCCGGCTTTATGGTTCATAAGGTGACGGATTACAAATCGTTAGTGAAGTACCACGGTGAGTACCTGATCTACCCAGGGAACGAAGGTAATCAGTTGGCTGAAATTCCTCTGAATTTCCAAGCTTAATTCCCTCGTTCTGAAAACATCAGGTGATATATTCAGTAACCTCAGGTGTACTGAATTCAGCATCTTGAGGTCACTTACTTTGTATATCTAAGCCTGATGTTTTGTTTATGCAATGACGAAGCTAAAAGCGGTATTTCCAATATACAGAGCCGTAGAAGCCTTCATAGCTTTGCAGAACTTCGCTCATATTGGCTGCCTCATCATTGAAGAGATAATCTTCTTCTGAATAATCCTCATAGCGGATGTTAAATTCAACGCTCTGATTCTCTGTCATTTCATAGTCTCCACTAAACTCATATCGGTATGAGGTGGACTCGTTATCTGGGTATTGATACCCATCTGATGAGACTGAAGATTTGCCTTTTCCTTGGTTATAACTGTAATCAAAAGAGAGTGATAGCTTTTCATCAAGAAGCCGATCTTTGCTGATCCCGAAGCCAATAGTGGCAATGTCGTCTTTCAACTTAGTTGTGTAACGGTCCCACCCTACCACGTCAGAGTTAGCGAGTTGTTGCTCAGTACTGATGGTTTGCTGGTTGTAAAAGACATGGCCGCTTACCCCATCGGATAGGTAGAAGTTGACGCTGACGTCATAGCCGTAATCCTCGCCTTCGCTAAGGCCAATATCAGGCTTAGGATAATCGTCATTGGCATACCAGACTTCAGCGACGAGCTGAATATTGTCATTTATGTCGTAATAGCCGCCTCCTCGAACCTCCAGGCGCTCTCTGTCCGCTAAGTAGTACTGTCGTAAGTTGGGGGAATCATAACTAGAAGGTAACCAGTCAGACCCATCTCGCTGAGAATAGGAAATTTGACCTCCAATATACCACGGGGCGTCAGGGCGATACTGTGAACCGAGAGAAAATCGATGCTCATCAGTTCGTTTTCTGTCGGCGTATTCGCGTTTATCTTGTTTATAACGGTACCCGGCATTCACACTGACATCAGGATTGAAGTGATGGTCGAGTTTGGCCTCTAGTTTTGTTTTGGTGCGGTCATATTCTTCACGCGTGAAGCCAATGAGGGTATTTCGGTCTGACTTATCGTCTTTATCTAGATAATTTGCAGATAACGCTAATGCGGTCTGACGTGAGAGCTTGTTATGGTAATCCGCGTTCACTAGAAGCGAATTCATCTCACCATGAAATGTATCTGAGTTGACGGGGGATTGAGGGAAAGGGTTTAGCCCACCTTCTGAAGTGGCTTGAGACCAGAGTACACGTCCACTTATGGTGTGCTGTTCCATTCGATAGTTGCCGGATATGGCGAACTGATGGAAGTCATTATCAGGTTCATAGGCAAGGTGGTTTGCATATGGATTATTGGCGCTACCGTAATAGAGTGCGGACTGATCATTACGAAAGAATGAACCACGATAGGCGATATCAATAAGCCAATTATCTTCTATGTAGCTGACACCGGCTTGTGTATTTAGCGTTTCATTGTCGATTGTTTTGGGGATAAAACCAGGGGCACTGATGAGATTCGGAATGTTTGGTGAATAGAGCGATAGAGTTCCTTCCTTACGTTCATGTTTCATCGATACATAAGGCTTCCATGGCGTATGTGGCGTATATTCGAGCTCTAGCTTAAGAGTTTCACGCTTTACCTCATTCTCATACTGAGATAGCTCGCCACTTATTAGTGTGTTGTCAGTACCGTTATAGGCACTTAAAGATGAACGATTCCAAAAGTAGGGGGTCTCACGATAACTGATAAGCAGTTGAAAACCGTCAAATTGCCCGACCTCCCATTGCAGCAAAAAGCGTTGTAAGCCAAGATCTTCAACAATAAAACGTTGGAAGAAACCATTATCTTGATACTGTGCCATATTAACGTTTAGGCTCGCGTTAAAATGTCTATTATCGTTCGTGGTTCCGTAAAGAGGCGGGATCCAATTATAAAACCTTGAAGAACCACCGTTGTCTAAAAATCCAGCACCAATGCTAGCGTCGCCTTCCCATTGTCCAATGCTGCTGCATTCACTGCAGTTCCAACGAGTTTTGTCAGCGGGCATGCTGTTTTGAAGTGCATAATCATTCGCCTGTACTTGCAAGGTGAGAATGCAAGAAATGACTACATAGAGTTGTGTTGATCTCATACTTCCCTCCTTAATAGCTTAGCGCTTGGCCACGTGGATGGTTGGAACCATGTACTTGATTGTGACAGTTGAGACAACTTCCACCACGAACTCTAAGGTCATTTTCAGGTATGGAAACATTCGCGTGCGGAATGCGATGACACTCTTGGCACAGCATCGGTAAGCGCCTGTTAAGAAGCGCTTTGTTTATCGAACCGTGAGGTTTATGGCAGGTCGTGCAGTCCTCGACAACGGGCTCGTGCTCCCATAAGAAGGGGCCTCGTTTTTCTGCGTGACATTCGTAACAAGAATCATTGATGGATGACCATTTCAAACTGTAGTCGTTCAGTGTTTGGTGAGGGTTGTGGCAGCTGGAACATGTCATCACACCATCGAGGATAGGATGGCTCGTGCGCTTGTGGATATCGGATTTTGTTTTTGGATGACAATCGGTACATTTCTCTGCTTGAAGCTCAGCGAACATCATGGGGTCGTCTTTTTGGTGCAATTGGTGGCAACTCGAGCAGGTGAGCCCTTCGAAAGCATGTTCACTGCTGTGCCAAGTCGTGCGATCTGCATCTTGGTGGCATGACAAACAAACGCTATTTTGCTTTTCCGCCGGAACAGGAGAATCGGGACCAAATGTGATCATGGGTTCACGAGCCTGTCCTTTACGTGGATTGCGCTCATGGTTGTTGGCAGGTCCATGACAAGCTTCACATTGCTTGTCACTGATTGGGCCATGAATATTGGCAGCCTTACCATGGATGTTGTCAAAAATTCCCGTGGCTGGTTTATCTGATGTGTCATCATGGCAACGTAAACAACCATCTGGCCCACGACGAGAGTATTTTCCTTCAGAAAACTTAGTATCTAATATCTGTTCGATTTCTTCTTGGCTCAACGTTGTGGTTTCAGATTTTGTCGTGTCGTTTGAATACACCGTAAAGGTAAATCCGATGCAAAGTATGCCAGCCAAAAACCACCGCTGAATCATTGTTTTCATAAGAATCCTTTTCTTCATTTTAAACATCGTTTTTATTATCAATGCCTTAATCAGCGGTAGTCATAAACACGGTGAACTTTATCCACTCCTTGTGATTGCCCTATTGCGTGGCATGTTGCGCATTGTTCGGTCCCCGTGGCCTCAGGTGCTGTTGCTGCGCCCCAAATGGCTCCATGATTTAGCATATGGTTTAAAGCCGAGTCTCCTGCGATGGTATCAGGGTCCGCGTTTGCCAGTGATGATTCGAGGTGACATGCGCCACAAGCGACTAATGCTGGGCTAAAGTATTGACCACTGGCCAAGGAAGGACGAGGATTGTTCTGGCTTGGTAAGTTGTATTGCGACTGACTATGGCAGGCTTCACAATTGTTTATTGTACCAGGGTATGGGGCGTTCCCTGTACGTCGAGAGCCAAACGCATGAAATGAATGAACATGGTATTTGAGATCGGCTGCCATGCCTGAGAAAAAGGCGGAGCGCTCAGAGTTGTGGCAGTTCTTACACTGTTGGAAGTCCGTCGCTGCATGAGGATGTTGGCCGAATAAATGAATGGAGAGTTCCTTATGACAGTCATTGCATAATGCGAGTTCGGCACCCACAGGGATACTATGTTGTTTCACGATGCCTCCGATATCAAAAGACGCGGTTGCATTGTTCGAGGCAATAACAAAAGGCGAGTTAATCAGGTCGATGCCCTCGAAGATGTGGCAGTCGGCAAGCTCTCCGCTCTTTCTATCCGCACAAAGTGGAGCGTCAGCGATGTTGACAGTAAGAATGGAGGTGGCATTAGGCTGTAACAGTGTGTCGCTAAAATTCTTATGGCACAGAAATAATCCTTCACCTTGGGCAATACAACCATCACCTGTTTGACCATCATCAGCAAGGTTTAAACTGTTGTTCGCAAGTACGGGACCATCTCCGTTATCCCAGTTGAGCAATAGGTTTAAGTGACCAGGTTCATTGATGTAAGGGGAAAGCTCAGCGATTGATGTTATTCCAAGACCATCTTTCGAGACCTTCAGTTCAATTTCAAACTGATTGTCAGTGAACCTGGCGTGTTTTATATCAATCACTAAAGAGTTTCTTGCGGTAGCGAGATTATCTAGACGAGTAAGATGGACGGTTTTTGCACTCCGCTCCGCATCCTCTCCAACAATTGGGTTGCCCTCGTCGTCTCGCTCATAAGGGCGATGGCAGCCGGAACAAGTATTTTGTGGTTCGCCATTGCGTAGCCATACATTACCAACTTGGTTGTCATGTGCGCCCCGATCTCGATATAAATGGCAAGTTTCACAGGCCACTTGGCTAGGGTGCTCAAACCAATTATTCGCATCTGATGCCAGTGTAATGTCAGTAGAATGGCAAGTGGTACAGTTTCGAGCATCTTGAGGGAACGGATTGTCTTCAACAATGAGTCCATTAATATCGGTAACCAGCATATCGTTTTCATCGATGGGCTGCTTGTAAGTGGTGCTGTCACCTCTATCGCTACCAAGTTTAAATACGTTGCCATGATACTGATGAATGATTGCGGCTAACGGACGTCTGGCTGGTGCCGCACCTGGGTTGCTGTCATTGTGGCAAGCGGTACATACGGCAATATTATTGTCAATGGAGCGATAGCCGGGGCCATGGAAAAGCGGCTCTTCCATATGACAACTTTCACACTTCCCTTTCTCAATCACGTTTCGTGAGACTGATGGGCTGGTGTTCCCACTCGGTATCCACTCGTAAGCGTGAGTGAATCCAAGTTCTTTGTCGCCATACGCCATAACAATTCGGTGTAACGTATCTTCATCCCATGCGATATAACCACTGTTATTTACTGAGTCGCTAGGATAAGGATCCTGAATTTTAAACAGATCTGCTATGGCAAAGGTGTATCGATATCCCTCATCCGTTTCTAGCAAATGACCATCCCAAACACTTTCCATGCTTGCGCGATTAGTGGGAGTGTTGCTCGAGTGATGAAAGCTCTTCCAATACGTGTTGCCATGACGTCCGTTAAATGCGAATGCGGGATCGGTTGTATCTTCAATATTCTCGCGAGAAGGCATCGCTTTTAATAAGGCGATGCGAAATTCTCTATTTTCATCAAAGCGGTACGACTGCCCACTGCCATCATATATAGAGAAGTCGATGACGAGTTTCGTTTCACCGCTATCAAGAGAAACTAATCTAGGTGGTTGGATATTAACGCGAAAATCACCCAAGTTAGGAGGAGGGGTATTTTGGTCATTCTTGCTGTCTGGTCCGCAAGCGATAAGTAGTGACCCTAAGATGACAATAATAGTCGACTTGAAACAGTTCATGGCCTCTCTCGATTCTTCCTTAAAGTAAGTGGGATTGAGTTAGCTTTGATGAAGTTTGCTATATATAACCTACTGATTAAGTTATTTATCCTTTATCGAGACCGAGTTTAGATGTCCGTATATCCACTCATTTCCAAGGAATTGAAACTTACTGGTCTGGTATGAGTATAGACGTAAAGATAAATGTTAAAAAATAATACGCACTTTTATTATGGTAAATGATTGATTTTGTAACAATGAATAAATAAAACAGCGACTTAACCTTTAAATGTTATAAAGGAGTGTTTAGCGTGAAAACTAAAAAATTAGATTTATTTGAACTACGCTAAAATTCACAAACAAAGAATCTCACCACTTTTATAAAGTTCATTCTGCCCACGTTGTCGGAATGACAAATGTTTTTATTGTTTTGATTCGGCTATCGATGCACGGTCAACCGTAAGATACTCGCAGGAATAGAGGTTTGACTGGTGTGTTGCACGATGTGTAGAGTCAGGAAGCATATAAACGTGGTGTACGCGCTGTAATACCTCTTTAGTCATGCGGCAAGGAATTAACCGTCACTGTGGGTATAAAAATCTGATTTTTCGTTGGAATTAATGATAAGACTTTATCAAAGATGGTTTTACGGAGGGATGAATTAATGATTCTCATTTCAAAGTTTCTTTTAAATATATTTACCATATCACTTTTAAGTTTGATGTCTATTTCTTGGGGCTGGGCATCTACCGAAGATTTAATTATAAAAAATCAATGTGAATCTTGTCACGGACCTAAAGGTGTGAGCTCTAATACTAATATTCCCTCTATTGCGGGGATACCAGAGTTTAATCACGTTGATCAAATGTTGAGATATTTAGAGGGTAGGCCAGCTGCCACAGTGAATTTTGTTTATGGAGATACTAGCCAAAAAGGTGACATGGTTGGCGTTGTGAAATCCCTAACTGAAGCACAGATAGAGAATATTGCTAAGCATTATTCTAGCATCGAGTTTGTCCGTGCTGACCAACCGTTTGACGCAGCGCTCGCGGCAAAAGGGAAAGCTGTTCACCTTAAAAGCTGTGAAAATTGCCATGCTGAAGGAGGGAGTGACCCGTTCGATGAAGCCTCCATCTTAGCTGGTCAGCAAAAAGGTTACCTTTTAACAACATTGCAGCAATTTAATCAGGGAAAGCGCTCGGTTGACAAACAAATGGATGATGCGATTAAGAGTTTGAGTTCAGAGGACTTGCGGGCACTCTCCGAATATTATGCCAGCTTCCGTTAAACTAAGTTGGAGATGACTGGACATGAGTCTATGGCGAAAACCCAACAAAAAATGGATGCTAGGTGTGCCGATAGGGGGCATATTGGCTTTTGTGATTGGTGTTGGGGCAGTGATGAGTTTCCATGTTGGTATGCAATACACAAATAGCAATGCATTCTGCTATCGCTGCCATATTGGCATGGATACCATCGTAGAGGAGTATCAACAATCATCCCATTTTAACAATGCAAAGGGGGTAGTCGCAGCGACGTGCAGCGACTGCCATGTGCCACGAGAATTTTTGGCGAAGCTTGGGTTAAAAATTCGCGCTACGGCGGATATTTACCATAAGTTGATGGGTGATATTACACTCGAAAATTTTGAAGAAGAGCACCGACCCCGTTTAGCTGAGGTGGTAACAGCCGAGTATGTGGGCAACAAGTCAAAGCAATGTCGATATTGCCACTCTATCGAACGGATGGATTTTGAAAAACAAAGCCGCACTGTTGCTCGTCGGCATGAAATGATGGAAAGTAGAAATCAATCGTGCATTGATTGTCATGCAGGGATTGCACATAAGCTTCCTACTCAAGACTAGCTGATCTTTCGGCTTCCTTGACCATCGCTCTCACCATGCCTTTGAAGATAAATAGGTGAGCTGGCATCATGGCAAACCAATAAAGCAGCCCCAAAAAACCTTGTGGGTGCCACCAGGCTCTGATGTCTAATTCCCTCTGGATTCCGTCGTCTTTGATGGTTATTTCTAAACGACCAAGGCCAGGACCTTTCATGCCGAAGAATAAAGAAAGAAAGTGATTCTCTTCACATCGAATAACTTTCCAGGAATCAATAAAATCACCGACTTTCAACTCCGGCCCGGGAGGCGATACTCGAATTGGTTTTCCTCCACCAAAAAAGATATCGAGCCATTCACGTGTGCGCCACAAGACATTGGCAAAGTAATAGCCTTTCTCTTTGCTACCGATCTTTTGCGCGACTTCCCATAAGGACGCAGCGGAAGCTTTGGTCTTGATACTTGTTCCAGCTTGTTTTGGGTAGTAGCCATACCCTGGTTGCCAACGATTCAGCGCTGCTGGCTCAAATCCCCAAACGTTACTGCGGACAAAAGTCCCTTCTGCTGCGATGGTGTCTGTGACGGACTGTTTATAGCTGATCAGCTTTTGTGGGAATCGTTCGTGTATGGGTTTGGCATCAGCAATGTAATCGTGCTCCAAACCTGCAAGTAGCGCTTTACCAATACTTGCGGGAACTGATGTCACAATGGCTAACCAATATGAGGCCATGTTGGGTGTTAGCAGTGGCGTTGACCAAAGTCGGTAAGGTTTCTTGGTGATCTTAGAAATGACTTCAAATTGCTCACGATAACTTAATGTATCAGGACCGCCAACCTCGTAGATCTCGCTTTTGGTCGGGGTGACTTCCGCTAATTCAAGCAAGTAGTGATTGAGATTGGGCAGGGCAATTGGGTTGGCTTTGGAATCCACCCATTTTGGTGTGATCAGCACTGGAAGGTTGTAAACAAAGTCTCTCATGATCTCGAAGGCTGCTGATCCTGGCCCGATGATCACACCAGCACGCAATTCCGTTATGGGTACGCCCGTTTGGCGAATGATTTTTCCCGTAGCTTTACGAGCAGCAAGATGTGGTGAGTTTCCGGTTCGTGGCTGGATAGCACTCAAATAAATGACGTGCCCTATATGGTTTTTCTCTAGTGCTTGTTTAAAGTTTTCTGCGAGATTCACTTCATATTCGACGAAATCATGCCCTTGAGCCATACCATGAACTAAAAAATACACCAGATCAAAGTTGTTAACGAGTGACAGTGTTGTATCTATGTCGGCTAAATCAAAGTAAGTGATCGTGAGATTTGGATGCGGTTGCGTTCTGGCCTTCAAATAATCAATATGACGCGCCGCTGCCGTGACGGTGTAACCTTTATCAAGCAGTAACGGAAGCAGTTGAGATCCAATGTACCCTGAAGCGCCAAGTACCAACACCTTTTTCATTTTGAATCCTTGTATTGCTGGTGGATTATTCATCACAGAGTATAATCATGGTGCACTTTTCCATTTCTATCAATAGGTTGTCGTTGGAGCGAGGATGTCTTTTTTCTCACAATTGTTTATTCACGCCGATAAATCGTTTTTACGTCGATTGTTCGTCATTGCTCTTCCCATTACTTTACAAAGTATGATGTTCTCTAGCCGAGGCTTGGTGGATGTACTGATGCTAGGGCAACTTGGAGAAGCTGAAATCGCTGCGGTTGGTGTGGCAGCAAGGGCGACCTTTGTTACGACCATTATGCTCCTTGGCGTAACAACCGGTGGCGCACTGTTAACAGCGCAATACTGGGGAGCGGGAAACAAAGTTGGTGTAAGGCAAAGTACGTCGCTGACGTGGATGATTTCAATGGTATTTGCTGCATTAACGGTGGTTATGTTTGTGCTTTTTCCTAAGCCCATCATGAGGCTCACGACAGACTCAGAGCAAGTCATACGTCTAGGCGCGGACTACTTAGTTATCTCGTCGGTGAGTATGTTTGGGGTTGCTTGTGTCGCGAGCATGGCGGTAGGTTTACGCGCCATGCATCAACCAGGTCTAAGTACCTTCTTCAGTGGTATTGGTATCTTTTCTAACATCCTGCTTAATTGGGTGCTGATTTTCGGTAAATTTGGTTTTCCTGCGATGGGGATTATAGGCGCAGCCATTGCAACGGTGATCAGCGCAGCGATTGAAGTCATTTTTTTGTTTAGTTTCCTTTGGCGAAGAAAACATATCGTCGCCTTTGGCTTGGTTGATATAAGGGCTAGCCTTGTTTTGGATAAGATTGCTCGTTTCTTGAAGTTATCTTTGCCAACCACCTTTAACTTTCTTGCTTGGGCGGGGGGCTTGTTTGTTTATCACGCAATTATGGGACAGGCTGGTGTGCAAGGATTGGCGGCACTGTCTGTGATGACACCGGTAGAATCGATAGCTTTGGCAATGATGATAGGGACGTCAAATGCCGCAGCGGTACTTGTGGGGAACCAACTTGGTGCGAAGAACTTCACCCAAGTCTATTATCAAGCTTGGGCAACGGTGATTTTAAACGTACTCATTGCTGTTGTGGTTGCGACGGTATTGCTGATCACTAATCAACTTATCCTAGATGCATTTAGTGCCCTTACCAATGAAACACGAAAATTGGCAGAGCAGTTTATTGTGATTCTCGCGTTTGGTGTGGTCCTTCGCTCTGTACCTATGATGGCGATCGTTGGTGTATTGCGCGCAGGTGGTGATGTAAAGTACTGCTTGTATCAAGATCTTTTTGCACAATGGGTTATCAGTATTCCGCTTACGGCGTTCGCTGCCATTCAACTTGGGTTTGAACCGCAGTGGGTTTACCTACTTTTTTTGACGGAAGAAATTGTGAAGTGGGGGTTGTCTTTGAGCCGTATGCTAAGTAAAAAATGGATGAGGAATTTGATTGAAGATTGATAGGTTGTGCGGGATAAGTTGCATTAGACGTCCCATAGTGTGATCTACTATTCAAAATACTTCCTACTAACGGTATTTTAGTGTAGATTCTGACTCCGAATTTAAACACCATTTGAGCGGCAAAATCAATGTTAAAACTGTCAGACCTATGTAAAGGCTATGTAGACGGGGGGGAATTTCATCCTGTACTACAAGGGGCAGAATTGACATTGCAACAAGGTGAACAAGTTGCGTTAATGGGAGAGAGTGGCTCCGGAAAAAGTACGTTGCTTAATTTGATTGCGGGGCTTGATACCGCGGATTCCGGTGAAATTCAGTACTCCAATTTTGCGATGCACAGTGCACCAGAACGCCTAAGAACACTCTACCGTCGCAACAATATTGGTAATATCTTCCAACAGTTCAATCTATTACCTACTCTGAATATTGCTGACAATATTCGTTTTTGCCGTCAACTCAAAGGTTTACCAGAAGATAAGGGTTTGTGGCGTCAAATTTTATCCGCACTCGATCTTATGCCGCTTTTAGGTCGCTATCCTGAAGAGGTCTCTGGTGGACAGCAGCAACGCGCTGCTATTGCACGTGCGCTTTATATGGAACCTAAAATTCTATTGGCTGATGAACCGACGGGCAGTCTTGATGAACGCAATGCGGAAGCGGTAATGCGCTTGCTCACCAGTCTAGCGCGCCAACTTGATTGTACGCTGTTACTCGTCACACACAGTGAAAAAGTAGCAGAGCACATGGAAGGTCGAATTCGTCTTCAAGGAGGGCAGCTACATGTTATGGCCCGTAGTTAAGGCACTACTCGGTCACTACCGTCGCTACCCACTACAAATTATTCTTGTTTGGCTTGGTTTAACCCTAGGCGTATCGCTTCTTGTTGGGGTTACCTCTATTAACCAACATGCTAAGCAAAGTTATGAAACGGGTGAAAAGCTTTTTTCAAACCCTTTGCCGTATCGAATTCGCACTAAACACTCCGCCAATAAAATTCCTCAAGGTTTTTATATTCAACTTCGTCGAGCAGGGTTCCATCAGTGCGCCCCTTTTGACGTCTTGCACCTTGATACCAAAAACGATTTGGGACTCATGCTGGTTGGCGTTGATCCTGTGGCCTTGTTACCTTTACATCAGGGTAAGTCACTGGGCGATCTACCACTGCTTTCATTGATGAAACCCCCTTATCCCACGCTCATTAGCCAAGACTTGGCGTCTCACATGGAATTGAAAAATGGCGATTTTATCGAGTTAAATGACGGCAGTAGACTGGGACCTGTAAAGGTCGATACCGATCAGATGTTATCTGGCACTCGGTTGGTTACAGATATTTCCCTTTTACGAATGTTAAAGCGCAGTTCTGGTCTTTCTGCAATTTCTTGTGGAGAAATGCCTGAAGAGAAAGTATTAGCACTGAAGAAACTGCTGCCAAATGGAATGGTGCTGGTACGAAACAGCCGTAGTGAACTGGAATCTCTTACCAAAGCGTTTCATTTGAATTTAACCGCAATGGGAATGTTATCGTTCCTAGTGGGGTTGTTCATTTTCTATCAAGCTATGTCGCTTTCTTTTATTCAACGTCAACGACTGGTTGGGATCTTGCGTCAAGCAGGTGTGACGGGTACGCAGCTCACGCAAGCGCTGCTGCTCGAGTTGTGTCTACTAGTTCTGTTGGCGTGGGGATGCGGTAATTTTTTTGGTTTAATTTTGGCCAATGAACTTATTCCTGCAGTGTCATCGAGCTTGAGCGATCTTTATAATGCGAATGTTGGCCTTGCGATTGGTTGGTCATGGGAATCGAGTCTGTACAGTTTGGCGATGTCTGCATTAGGTGCATTGCTATCGTGTCTGTGGCCGTTGATTCGCTTACTTAAGTCACAGCCTATTCGCCTTTCTTCTCGCTTATCATTAATGCGTTTTGCGGGTCGTGAATTTTCTTGGCAAGCACTTGTGGCGTGTGCTTTTTGTGTTGCTGCTGTCGCGGTGTATCAGGCGCCTAAGACTCAGGAGTCAGGTTTTACTATCATTGCGTTAATGTTAGTCAGTGTTGCGCTGTTTATGCCGTTCATTATGTGGCATGTGTTCCAGAGCCTTTCATACTCTATGCGTTGGGTTCGGGTTCGTTGGTTCTTTGCTGATTCAGCGGCAAGCATGAGTTATCGTGGTGTGGCAACCATGGCATTTATGCTTGCGTTAGCGGCAAACATTGGCGTGGAAACCATGGTGGGTAGCTTTCGTGATACCACCGATAAATGGTTAAGTCAGCGTTTGGCGGCGGATTTGTATGTTTACCCAACCAATAGTTCAGCCGCGCGTATGAGTGCTTGGTTGAAAAAACAACCAGAGGTGGATGCGGTTTGGTGGCGTTGGGAGAAAGATTTTCCAACTGAACGCGGTTCGCTACAAGTTGTGAGTACTGGGGCTTCAGAAGGTGAGTTAGATGCACTGACGGTGAAGCTGGGGATTCCGAATTATTGGTACCATTTACATCATGCTAAGAGTTTGATGATCAGTGAATCCATGGCGCTAAAACTGGATATTCGGCCTGGTGATTATATTGATTTGCTCTCTCCGCTCGGTAGTGGTTGGCAGGTCGTTGGCGTTTACTTCGATTACGGTAATCCATATAACCAAATCATGATGTCTCATAGGAATTGGCTGTATGCATTTGCTGGTTCTGGCAACGTTGGCTTGGGCGTGTTGCTCAAAGAAAACGTGAATGGCGAAGGGCTTAAAGGACGGTTGGAAAGTGTATACCGTCTGCCACAAGATCGTGTGTTCGATAATAGCAATATTTACAATCAAGCAATGCGGGTCTTTGATCATACGTTTGCCATTGCAGGAACGCTCGGCAATATCACGTTGATTATTGCAGTATTCGGCCTGTTTTTTGCAACTTTAGCGGGTGAGTTGTCTCGTCAACGACATTTTTCTTTGCTTCGCTGTATGGGCGTGTCAGGTAAAGAGCTAGTAGCACTAGGTGGCTTGCAGTTGTTTGTCTTTGGCACTATCTCGGCAATTATTGCCGTTCCGCTGGGTTTGGCATTAGCGAACTTGATCGTCGACATCATTATTAAACAATCTTTTGGTTGGTCGTTAGAGTTGCAAATCATTCCGTGGGAGTACGTACAGACCATTGCCTGGGCAATGTTGGCTATTATGATTGCCGGAGCCTTACCTGTTATCCGAATGATTAAGAGCACACCAATGAAGTCACTGAGGGATGCGTTGTAGTGAAAGATATGAAAAACAAAAAGATTTTCTCTATTTCTGCTTTGCTCTTTCTAGCATTTATCTTTTTGACTGGCGCCGCGCTTTATTGGACTCATTGGGACGAAGCAACAGCAACAGAAGAAAATGAGATCAATCACGTGCTACAACGTGAAAGTAAGACGGTCTTTGATCCAGTTTTACCAGATGAACATGTCTCTTTGCCTAAAGACTTTCGTTTTCACCTAGGCTATCAACACGAATGGTGGAATTATTTTGCGAAATTGCAGGATAAAAATGGTCAAGTATACAACGTGCAATGGAGCTACTTTAGGGTTGCGACGGATGAACGAGATACGCATGGATGGCAAAATCCACAGCTCTATCTATCTCATGTGGTAATAAGCAGTGGCTCTCAAGTATGGCGAGAGCAGCGTGTTGCTCGTGGCGGAATTGGCCAAGCAGGAATGACTAACCACCCATTTCGCTTATGGATAGACAATTGGAACTGGCGCTCGCTGGGCTTGACGCCATTTCCTGGTCAACTTGATGTGTCAACGGATGCATTTGGACTTGAACTCAACACCATAACCAATGGCCCATTTGTGGTAAATGGTGATAAGGGCTTTCAAATTAAACACGCATTGCAATCGGTCGCTTCTTTTAGCTTTAGTGCGCCGTTCCTAAATGTGAAAGGGACACTTACCCTCAATGGTCAGCTTATATCTGTTTCTGGCTCTGCATGGGCTCAGAAGGAATGGGGAAGTGGTATGATCGGAGAAGGTCAGCAAGGTTGGGACTGGCTTGTCTTTAACTTCGATGATGGTAGAGCGCTTACCGTGAGTCGCTATCGTCATAATGGCCAGTTACCACACATCTTTGGGACTCTGTCTACTCGCTCTGGGGCGGTATTTAATTTGACTGAGAAGGATTTTAGTATTACCCCAATGCAGGTGACGAGCTTACCTAATGGTCGACGATTACCTCTGCAATGGATCATTAATGTGCCCGAGCATGGTATTAACTTAACGACGAGAATCACCAAGTCAGATATGTGGCAGCCTTTTTTGATTCCTTACTGGGAAGGACCTATACAGGCTTCTGGCTCTAACGAAGCATGGGGATTTATGCAGCTTACGGGTTACTAAATACGATATAAAAACCGCCGAGAAAGGCGGCTTTTTTGGGCAGGGATAGCATCATGCTTGTCTCAAAATAACATGGATATTACGAAAATTAATCTCATATTACACTATGTTAATAGTGGTCTCAGTGAGTATTTCGACTTATTAGGAGATGAAAAGGACTTTTACGTATTTATTCTTCTGTTGGAAAATTCGATGTGTCGTTTAGTTTGTATCGGAAATAACGAAGTTTATACTCTGAACAAGCGATTATTCTTAAATTTTCCACAGATATACACTCTCATCATTCTTTGTTACTCGTTTATTAAGATAATAAATATAAGGGCGAAACCATGAACGATGTCATTCGTGACTTTTTCAAAATGGAATCTGCAGGTGGTATTCTTTTAGTGATTGCAGCGGCAATCGCAATGACCATTGCCAACTCACCATTTGGTGAGACTTATCAAGCAATGCTGCATACTTATGTATTGGGTATGTCAGTTTCTCATTGGATCAATGATGGCCTGATGGCCGTGTTTTTCATGCTCATTGGTCTTGAAGTAAAGCGTGAACTGCTTGAAGGTGCATTAAAATCGAAAGAAACGGCGATTTTCCCAGCAATTGCCGCGGTAGGTGGTATGTTAGCGCCAGCTCTAGTTTATGTTGCTTTTAATGCGGGCGATCCGGAAGCAATTTCTGGTTGGGCTATTCCTGCAGCAACCGATATTGCATTTGCGCTAGGTATTATGGCGCTATTAGGCAAGCGTGTACCTATTAGCTTGAAAGTATTTTTGTTGGCATTAGCGATCATCGATGACCTTGGTGTGGTTGTGATCATTGCATTGTTTTATACCAGTGATCTATCAACAACGGCACTTGTGGTTGGCTTTATTATGACCGGTGTGTTGTTCATGTTGAATTCTAAAAATGTTACCAAACTTACGCCTTATATGATTGTCGGCGCGATTCTTTGGTTTGCGGTATTGAAATCGGGTGTTCACGCCACCTTGGCGGGTGTTGTGATCGGTTTTGCTATCCCATTAAAAGGCAAAAAAGGTGAGCATTCGCCACTCAAACACATGGAGCACGCACTGCATCCATACGTTGCCTTTGGTATTCTTCCTATATTTGCTTTTGCAAACGCGGGCATCTCACTGGAAGGTGTGTCACTGGCTGGTTTAACGTCAATGCTGCCTCTTGGTATCGCTCTAGGTCTATTGGTAGGTAAACCACTTGGCATCTTTACGTTCAGTTGGGTAGCGGTAAAAGCGGGTATTGCAAAGCTGCCTCAAGGTGTGAATTTTGTACATATCTTTGCGGTGTCAGTACTGTGTGGTATCGGCTTTACCATGTCGATTTTCATCTCATCACTGGCATTTGGTAACGTAAGTCCTGAGTTCGACACCTATGCTCGACTTGGAATCTTAATGGGATCAACAACTGCCGCGATCATTGGTTATGCACTGCTGCATTTCTCATTACCAAAGACGCCTGCTCAAGATGCATAAGTCTTAGACAGTCTAGTTATATGAAGAAGCCTCCCTACCGGGAGGTTTTTTTATGTATTGAATTACGCGCTGCTAGGCATTCACGCGATCCCGTGACATTGATGAAGAAGGGGGCTTAGAGCAGAAGAAGGAGCTGTACAAAATCGAGGGCGAAAAAAAGCCCAGATTAAAAAGTGTCTGGGCGGATACAAACATAGGAGTTAATAAGAAAAAGCAGCAATACAACAACTAGATGGAAACAAGTTTGACGGCCAGTAAAACTTAAAATGCACTAGTTGTTACATACATTCAGACCAGGCCAATTCCAATCAGTTCCATTTTTTTTCAAAGTTTTTTTGCACCCAGATATTTCTGCAAATTCATTCCCTTAATGGCTCACGCTCCTCAATCTGGTCAGACCAATGACTAAAAATGTGATGTTAATCATTTGTTAACTTAAGGTTTCGGAGGTATATTTCAAACAGTTGTTTAATACGAGTGATTGAAATGGCCCCGAGAAGTACAACAAAAGAAAAAATACTCGACATAGCCGAAGGGCTATTTGCGGAATATGGCTTCAATGACACTTCACTACGAACGATAACTGGCAAAGCGAATGTGAATCTAGCTTCGGTTAACTATCATTTCGGTGATAAAAAAACATTAGTAAGAGCCGTGCTTGACCGATATCTCGAGGCACTTATGCCTAGTATTAAGACATCATTAGTCGAATTGAATACGCGCGATGACTACAACATGGACGAAGTGTTTGAATCGCTACGCTTGCCTTTACGTGCGTTGAATGAGGTACGCCCGAATGGTACCGCATTATTCATGCTTTTGATTGGACGCGGTTATACCGATGTACAAGGGCATCTGCGGTGGTTCATTAGCACCAGATATGAAGAAGTATTAAACCTTTTCATATCCTCGATTATGAAAGCCAACCCAAGTTTGACGGAAGAGCAATTGTTCTGGCGCTTGCATTTCACATTAGGTACATGTGTTTTTACCATGGCGTCAAGTCAGGCACTAACAGAATTAGCAGAAAGTAAATTTGAGAAGGAAGTGGACATAAAGTCCGTTGTTGATTTACTGATTCCTTACTTGTCGGCTGGCATGTCGACCAAGTAGACATTGATAATGAATAAGAAAATTTAATCACCTGCGGTGAAGTGAACAAAAGGATCTGAACTATGAGCTCTCTACGAAGAAAATGGATTAGTGACCCAGCATTCAAAGTATTCAAAAAAGTACTCCCTCCACTATCGAGTACCGAAAAAGAAGCAATGGAAGCGGGGAGTGTATGGTGGGATGCTGAATTGTTTTCCGGCAAACCAGACTTTACAACACTGCATCATTATCCTAAGCCTGCCCTGTCATCAGAAGAGCAAGCGTTCATGGATAACGAACTGGAAACCTTACTAGAAATGTTGGATGACCAGAAAATCGTTAAGGATGACCGTGACCTACCACCACAGGTATGGGAATACCTACGTAAAGAGCGTTTTTTCTCACTGATCATTTCAAAAGAATATGGTGGTCGTGCGTTTTCTGCATTAGCAAACTCGACCATCGTCACTCGCATCGCAACTCGTAGCATTAGTGCAGCGGTATCAGTTATGGTGCCAAACTCACTTGGCCCGGGTGAACTACTGACCCACTATGGTACACAAGAGCAGAAAGATTACTGGTTACCACGCCTAGCCGACGGTACTGATATTCCTTGTTTTGCGTTAACAGGTCCAGAAGCAGGTTCAGATGCTGGCGGTATCCCCGATCAAGGTGTGGTTTGTTATGGCTCGCATGAAGGGAAAGAGGTACTGGGTGTTCGAGTAAGTTGGAATAAACGCTATATTACACTTGCACCAGTGGCGAGCGTACTTGGTCTCGCTTTTAAGCTACAAGATCCAGATGGGTTACTTGGTGATCAGAAAGATATTGGTATTACGTGTGCGCTTATTCCAGCGGATCACGAGGGCGTTGAAATTGGTGAGCGACACGATCCTCTAGGCTCTGCGTTCATGAATGGTCCAACTCGTGGTAATGATGTATTTATTCCAATGGACTGGCTGATTGGTGGCTCTGAATACGCAGGTAAAGGCTGGCGTATGCTGGTGGAATGCTTGTCGGCTGGACGAGGTATTTCTCTTCCTGCGCTAGGGACGGCGATTGGTCACCTTACTACACGCACAACAGGTGCCTACGCATACGTTCGTAAGCAGTTTGGTATGTCGATCGGTAAGTTTGAAGGTGTTGCCGAAGCCATGGGGCGTATCGGTGGCTTAACTTATTTATTAGAGGCGACTCGTACGTTGACAACCACTTCTCTTGATATGAAGGAGAAGCCCGGCATTGTAACCGCAATTGCTAAGTACCACATGACAGAGATCGCACGTACGATCTTAAATGACTCCTTTGACATTCATGCGGGGCGGGCGATTCAAGACGGTCCGATGAACTACCTAGCTAAGCATTATCTTGGTATTCCGGTCGCCATCACAGTGGAAGGCGCAAATATTTTGACTCGTAATCTAATGATCTTCGGTCAAGGTGCGACACGCTGTCATCCATACGTGTTGAAAGAAATGGAAGCCGCAGCAAACCCGGATACTAACCAAGGTGCGAAAGCATTTGATGATCTGCTGTTTAAACACATTAAACACGCAATGGGCAATACATTTGGCGCATTTGGAGCAGCATTAACGGGGGCACGTTTTGTCAAGGCTCACATGAGTGGTCCTACGCAGCAGTACTACAAAGACATCACACGTTTGAGCAGAGCTTTAGCAGTGAGTGCAGACTTTGCAATGTTAACGCTAGGGGGGGATTTAAAGCGTAAGGAGATGATTTCTGCGCGTCTTGGTGATGGTTTGAGTTATTTGTATATGGCTTCAGCAGCTCTGAAGAAGTACGAAGATGAAGGTCGTCAGCAAGGTGATTTAAATTTTGTTCACTATGCGGTGCAGCACTGTTTGTACAATGTATCAAAGTCATTGAATGAAGCTTACTCAAATTTTCCAGTGAAATATGTGGGTGGTGTACTAAAAGGCTTACTGTTCCCTCTAGGTAATCATTTTAAAGCGCCGAGCGACGAGCTATGTGTTGGTCTCGCGGAAGTAATGATGACGCCAGGGGTGCAACGTGACAGACTGACCAATTTGTGTTACATCGGAAAGGGTGAGGATGATAGCGTTGGTTTGATGGAGAACGCGTTCCTAGCGATGTATGATATCAAACCGCTTGAGCGAAAATTAATGAAGGCGGCGAAAGACGGCAAAGTGGCCCGTAAAGGCATATTGCATGACCGTTTACAGCAAGCCTTTGAAGCTGGTGTGTTAACAGAGCAAGAAATTGATCAAATTCTGGCTGCGGATAAATTGCGTAACAAAGCGATTCAAGTTGATCATTTTAGCCACGATTTCTCAGAAGTACGTACCAATAGCTCGAAGGGATCGAAATTAAACTCGGTTGCATAAGCTTTCTTCTTCCACCAACATAATCAAAGCACCTCCCAAGAGGTGCTTTTTTATGTCCTTTGGCCAGAGATTGACGATTGAGTGCTCCAACCACTTGCATTTTCGATGCCTTTTTACAGAAATTAGATGCGAAGTTACGACGAAACTTTTATCCTAGCAAGGTTGTTTAAAGGAAGTTGAATATGATCATCAAACCTAGAATTCGTGGATTTATCTGTACTACTACGCACCCAGTGGGTTGTGAAGCTAACGTAAAAGAACAAATTGCTTACACTAAAGCACAAGGCCAAATCAAGAACGCGCCAAAACGCGTACTGGTTGTGGGTGCATCAAGTGGCTATGGCCTATCTTCTCGTATCGCTGCGGCATTTGGTGGCGGCGCTTCAACTATCGGTGTGTTTTTCGAAAAAGAAGGCACAGAGAAGAAACCTGGTACTGCCGGTTTCTACAACTCAGTTGCATTCGAAAAGCTAGCTCGTGAAGAGGGCTTGTACGCGAAAAGCCTAAACGGGGACGCGTTCTCAAATGAAGCAAAACAGAAAACAATTGATTTGATCAAAGCAGACCTTGGTCAGGTAGATATGGTGGTTTACTCTCTGGCTTCTCCAGTACGTAAAATGCCAGAAACCGGCGAACTTATCCGTTCTGCTCTGAAGCCTATCGGTGAGACTTACACATCTACTGCTGTTGATACCAACAAAGACGTGATCATCGAAGCAAGCGTAGAACCTGCAACTGAGCAGGAAATTCAAGACACAGTAACCGTAATGGGCGGCGAAGACTGGGAACTTTGGATCAATGCACTCTCAGACGCTGGCGTTCTAGCAGATGGTTGTAAAACAGTGGCATACAGCTACATCGGTACTGAGTTGACTTGGCCTATCTACTGGGATGGCGCACTAGGTAAAGCGAAAATGGACCTAGATCGTGCAGCAGCAGCGTTAAACGAGAAGCTTTCAGCTACTGGTGGTACAGCAAATGTTGCTGTGCTTAAGTCAGTTGTGACACAAGCAAGTTCTGCAATTCCTGTGATGCCTCTTTACATCGCAATGGTATTTAAGAAAATGCGTGAAGAAGGCGTACACGAAGGTTGTATGGAACAGATTTTCCGTATGTTCAGCCAACGTCTATATAAAGAAGACGGCAGTGCAGCCGAAGTAGATGAAGTGAATCGTTTACGTCTGGATGACTGGGAACTACGTGAAGACATCCAGCAACACTGCCGTGACCTATGGCCACAAATCACATCTGAAAACCTGAAAGAGCTAACGGACTACGTTGAGTACAAAGAAGAGTTCTTGAAGTTATTCGGCTTTGGTGTTGACGGTGTGGACTACGAAGCAGACGTTAACCCAGCAGTAGAAACAGATTTCACTCAAATCTAAGCTACTTCTAATTGAATTAAAAAAGGCGCTCATTGAGCGCCTTTTTTGTGTCTTAAATCTTTGAGGTGAATGGTGCTACGTTGTCAGCAAAACTCTTTCAAAAGAGATTAACTCAGAATAATCAGAACAGTACCTGCGAGAGTCATTAAGATATTGGCAATCGCGTACGTACCAGCATACCCCAGTGCTGGGATTGTTGACTTCGCGTATTCGTTTACCACATCCATCGCTGGCGCACATGTTCGAGCTCCGATGATAGCACCAAAGAGTAGGGCACGGTTCATCTTAAGCACGTAAGCGCCAACAAGGTAAGCTAGAACGACAGGAACTACACTCACGATAAAGGCCAAACCAATGATCTGCGGGCCTACTTGTGTTAGGTGTTCAAACATCTTGCCGCCTGCGCTTAACCCAATCCCCACCATAAAGAACATTAAGCCCAAGTCTTTCACCATGTTCAGTGCGCCTTGCGGCACATAACCGAAAGTAGGGTGGTTGGCACGTAAGAAGCCTAGAGTGATACCTGATAGCAATAGACCAACCGCATTACCAAGGCTGAATGAGACTTGACCAAACGTCATCGTCACCAAGCCAAACATAATGCCTAAGATAAAGAAGCTACAAAATGCTAATAGATCTGCCATCTGGCTATGAATAGAGATGAAACCAATTTTTTCAGCAAGACCATGTACGCGGCTCTTTTCGCCACTCACTTGCAGAACGTCACCCTTGGCTAAAACGATATCTAAATCCATCGGCATTTCAATCTGAGCACGCACAACACGATTCAAGAAACAACCATATTCTGACAAGTTCAAGTCTGAAAGACGTTTACCAGCGATGGCATCACTTTTAACGACAATCTCTTCTTCGACAATTCGAAGGTCGAGTAGATTGCGGTCGAATACTTCTTTACCGTTACGGAAGCTTGGATCCAAACGCGCGTGGCTGTCTGGGAAGCCTACCAGTGCAATTTCATCACCCTCTTGCAAAATTGCGTCACCGTCGGGGTGGGCTAGGATACCGTTACGACGAATACGTTCGATATAACAACCTGTCTGGCGGTAAATGCCTAATTCACGTAGGTTTTTGCCGTCAGTCCAATCGATCAGCTCTGGCCCGACACGATAAGCACGAATAATCGGTAGGTAAACCTTGCGTTGGCTAGAGTGACCAAGGCCACGTTCCTGTGCGATTTGTTGTGCTGAATCCGATAGGTTTTGTTTTTGCAGTTTCGGTAACAATTTGGCAAACATGATCATACTGATCAAACCCACTAGATAAGCCATTGCATAACCAACGGATAGATTCTCTAACACTAAAGAGAAGTCCATATTACGTGGAATAGTGGCTAGGCCAGAGTTTAAGGCATCTTGAGCGCCGACTAATACTGGCGTTGCAGTGAGTGCACCAGCCATCATACCTGCAGACAAACCGAAATCGAGTCCCAAATAGTGACTACAGAAATAAGTCAGACTCACGGCGGCAACGAGTACAGTCATGCTTAAGATAAAGTAGTGCTTACCGTCTCTGAAGAAAATACCAAAGAAGTTGGGGCCAGCTTCAATACCCACACAGTAGATAAACAGCATAAAACCGATAGTAAGCGCTTCAGCGTTAAAAGAAAAACCAAGGTGACCCATTACAAGCGAAGTAATGAGAACACCAATCGAGTTACCTAACTGAAGGTTACCAAAACGAATTTTTCCAAAAGCAAGGCCAATGGCTAATACGACGAAGATTAGAAGAATGGGGTTTTGCTCAAGCAGATGTACGACGTCTATGTTCACAGTGTGGCTCGGTAGATTATGTGACCAAAAGTTATGAGGGAGGGATTGTAACTAAAAATAGCAAAAAGATAAGTGAAATATTTTAGGTTTTTCGATTAGTTGTTGCAGGGGAATAACGAAATGAGCGCCTATAAAAAAAGCCGCTAAAAGCGGCTTTTAACAATCAGTAAATGGTATTACTCGTCGAATAGACCTAGATGCTCTTTAGCGTAAGCTTCAAATTCATCACAACCACCGATGTGCACTTGGTCGATAAAGATTTGAGGTACAGTTTCTACTGGCTTACCTACTGTTTTCTCAAGATCTGCTTTTGAAATACCTTCTGCGTGGATATCAACGTAACGGTAATTGAAATCATCCCGTTTTGCTTTAAGCGTTTCTGCGTGCTCTTTCGCACGAACACAGTAAGGACAAGCAGGACGGCCAAAGATAACTACGAACATATACTTATTTCTCCTAATCTATTCTTTTTGAAAGCGTAGTAACTACCTTTTCAGGGCGCTTTCGTTTCTTGGGACAACTATGCCTTATCCCGAAGCGGAAATAAAGCAGCAATTGCCTGTTGATTCGATAGGTAAAATCTATCGTATAGATTTCATACACAAGTGAATTAAAAGCAAGCATAAGATGAGCGGTTATAGTCTATTTTGACTCTGTGAGGCGTCCCATAAAAACACAGATTAAATAGGGTTAATGGTTGCAAGGTGCACTTGGTCAACTTTTTTTTGCTCAATACATAGCACTCTATAGTTAAGTGTTTTTGGGGGAGGTGCGTATGTTTCAGTTTATGACTGCGACAAAGATTATCTTTGGAGAAGGAGCGCTACAGTCTTCGTTGTCAGTAATCAACCAATATGGCTATAGTGTTTTGCTTGTCACAGGAAAAGATAAGCAAAGAGCAAAACCAATCATTAATTATCTCAAAGCGCAGAATATGCGTTATCAACATGTCGCAATTTGTGGAGAACCTAATATAACGATGGTTGAAGAGACCGCTGTTATAGGAAGGAAGTTTAAACCCGATATGGTTGCTGCTATAGGTGGGGGGAGCGTGATTGATATGGGGAAGGCGCTTGCAGCCGTTATCCCTAATCAAGGCGATGTTTATGATTATGTTGAAGTGGTTGGACGAAACGTACCACTAAAAGCGAAACCGATACCTTTTATCGCAATTCCTACGACGGCAAGCACAGGTTCGGAAGTGACACGAAATGCAGTACTTAAATCCGGGCAAGACCAAGTGAAAGTTAGTCTAAGAAGCCCTGATATGCTTGCAGACACAGCGATTGTTGATCCAACGTTAACCTATGGTACCGATCAATATACTTCTGGTCGGGGAGCAATGGATGCTTTTACACACTTGATGGAGGCTTATGTTTGTGGTGATCCGAATCCATTGACCGATATGGTGTGTGAGGAGGGCTTAAGGCGTTTGAGCCGTTCGGTGATTGCAGGTTGTAAACAGGACAACCATAAGGCTCGTTCTGACTTATCTTTTGCCGCTTTGCTCGGTGGTATGGCGATTACCAATGCTAAGTTGGGAGCGGCTCATGGATTAGCATCTGCGTTAGGAGGGAAACTCGACGCTCCGCATAGCGTGATAACCGCAAGATTAGCGCCACACGTGATGCAAGAAAATATCAATGCGGCTAAGAAAGCAGGAAGATCAGATGTCGTGAGCCGCTATAAGAAATTGGCTCAAATCGTTACCGAGAGGGCAAATGCGAATGAATATGATGGCGTACTGTGGGTGAAAATGGTCTCTGATAAGCTAGAGTTACCCCAACTCGGTAAGTATGGAGTCTGCCAAACTTCTTTTGAGCAAGTGGCCGAGGATGCCCTTAAGTCGGTGGCAATAAAAGGTAACCCGCTGCCACTTAATCAAGAGAGGTTGGTGTATATTTTACGTCAGGTATGTGATTGCAGTGGCGAATGCTTTGCTGCACCTGAACATCAAAAAAGTACAGTTGAAGTGCTGGAATCAAAGTCGGATTTATCCAGCGTTTAACCTTATCAAAAACAAAGGGAACTCAATGGCTCCCTTTGTTTTTAGGTATTAATATTGACTGAGCTTGTCGTAGCGACTGTCTTTCAATGCGTCCTTTACACGCTTTAGGTTTTCCCGGAACCCAGCTCCGCGACGTAGCGTAAAGCCAGTGGCCAACACATCGATTACCGTCATCTGAACTACGCGGCTTGCCATTGGCATGTAAACGTCGGTGTCCTCAGGGACATCTAGGGTAATAGCTAACGAGCTTGCTTTTTCCAACGGCGAATCTTTTGCTGTAATTGCGATGACTGTCGCTCCGTTTTCACGAGCAAGGTTCGCAATCTCTACTTGGCTCTTTGTTCTGCCTGTATGCGAAATAAGTACGACCACATCGTTGTCACTGCAATTAATACAGCTCATTCTTTGCATCACAATGTCTTCAAAACAGGTGATTGGAATGTTAAAGCGAATAAACTTGTTTTGAGCATCACGAGCGACCGAAGAAGAGGCACCTAGACCAAAAAATGAGATTCGTTTTGCTTGCGTCAATAGGTCTACAGCTCGATTCACTTGCATTGCATCTAAGCTATTTTTTGCTACATCCAAACACGCCATTGTGGATTCGAAAATTTTATGCGTGTAAGCATCGGGACCATCGCTTTCTTCAACGTTACGGTTAACGTAAGGTGTCCCATTCGCAAGGCTTTGTGCAAGGTGGAGTTTAAAATCTGGAAAACCTTTGGTATCCAGACGACGGCAGAAACGGTTAACGGTTGGCTCACTCACGTCCGCCATTTTAGCTAACGTGGCAATGCTCGAATGAATCGCAGTTTGTGGAGACGCCATAATCACTTCTGCGACTTTGCGCTCTGATTTACTGAAATTCTCCAGATTTTTTTGAATTTTTTCTAATGTATTCATAGTGTTCACGAGGGTATAGAGAACAACTCGCTGGTTCTGTTAACAGTGGATACATCATCGTATCTAGGTCGAGAGAGGCGTTAACAAAAGCGACCAGCGCCATAAAACCAGTATAAACCTGAACCACAATCTGGCTAAAACAAATACGGTTACTATTTAGCGAGAATTTGACAAACCTCAAACAAAATGTTCAATAAAATACAGAATTGAATGTGAGATCGTGCCTTTGTACTCTTAGTAGCACAGTATTGATGTTTGAGTTACACCAAAAACGAAAGAAATTTTCAAATTGGTGTAACTCACACAGAAGGTTAAGAATTGAAAATGTCGTGGACAGTATCTTCAATTTTTGTCATTAAACTCGGTGTTTGCAGAGCAATTTCTCTTTGCTCTTCAAGCACCGAGTTAAGAATATCTTTGGTAGTCAATGGGTTAGCTAAGACGACGCGAAATACGATGGTATCCATACGTTGCCATTGGGCTGGGTTTAATCGAGTACGAGACACAAATGACTTGCCCGTTTCACGTTGACGCTTCTGAATAAACTGTGTGAGTTGGTTGATCAACTCGTTGAGTTTTTGTTTTTGTGCGCCTTGTGCTTTTTCTAGTGCCGCGCGCATATTTGCTGGTAAATAGCGGTAGGTCAGTAAACAAAGCTCTGGGTCCGAGACCAGTTCAAAATCATCTTGCTGTTTGATTAGATCTGCAAAGTAACGTGCTTTCTCAATACTTTGGTCTATTAGCAGTTCATAGCCTGGACGGCTGATGATGTGCATTGCTGCATAAACTAGCATGGCCATTCCCGAGCGTGAGCCTTCAAGCGTATGACTGCCTAGGTCTTTTGAACCTTTACGCAGAATATATTGCGCGTGATGCTCTACCGATTTCATTGCGTCGGGATCTTTGAAAAGCACCATTCCAGCACCCATAGGTATATAGAGCTGCTTGTGGGCATCTATTGTTACCGAGTCTGCTAACTCAACGCCATCAAGTAGCTGACGGTAATGATTCGACATCAACGTCGCACCACCCCACGCAGCATCAACGTGGAAATGGCAATTATGCTCTTCGCAAACTTGTGCGATTTGAGGAAGAGGGTCAACATTACCCGTTTCTGTGGTACCGGCCACACCAACAACCGCAAATGGTTTGATGTTTTGTTTTTCTAACTCTCCAATCTTGGCCTTCAGATCGTCAACAATAATGCGGTTATTTGCGTCAGTCTTAACAGCAACTAAGCCATCCTGACCAAGGCCCAATACATCCGCTGCTTTTTTCAGAGAGTAGTGGCCTCGCTCAGATACAAGAATCGCTAAACCGTCGTAGCCATAATGCTTCATGGCTTTAAACAGGCCTTCTTTCTCAACACCTTTAAATGAACCATCGGCTTTGAGTGCTTTGTTACGAGCCACCCAAAGTGCGGTTATGTTAGCAATCGTTCCCCCAGAACAAAACGCACCAAGTGAGTGATTTGCGCTGTGCATCCACTTGCTATAGAAATCGTCGTTTTGCGCATAGATAAGACGATGTAGCATACCTAACACCTGACGCTCCAACGGCGTGAAGGCTTTAGATGTCTCGATTTTTACTAAGTTTTGGTTCAACGCTATCATGATCTTAGAAAGCGGCATTAAGAAGTAAGGCAGTGCCGATGTCATGTGACCGATAAAGCTAGGTGCCGAAGTATGAACCGAGTGGGAAACTAAAGTATCGAGCAGATGTTCAGTGTGGGCAGAAACAAATTCTGGTTGTTCCGGGATCTGAGCAGAAGAAAAGTCTTTCTCTATTTCATGTAAAGGCTTTTCTTCTGCCACGATGTGTTCGCGAAGAAACTGGTTTAAGTTTTGCGAGAGACTTAGTTCTATTTTTGTCAACGTAGAGTCTGGACCTTCAGGAATTGTGAAGATCTTTAGCAAGCTCTCGAGGCTAACGTCAGCGGTTTTTTGTTCCTTAACCATAGCAAAGAATCTTTGTAGTTATTTGGTAATGCGAGCGGTACAATCTAAACCAAAACGGGCGCAATGTCCCGTTTTTATTATTGAAATGAATGTTGCCTAAATGGAATGTCTAGGGAAGTTAATTGCACTTCTGCTGTTCAATTTTAATAATTGATTGATTGTATTTGTTCAGTGCAGTATCAATCTGTTTTGGGTGGCTGAGTAAGTCCGCAAATGCTGAGCGAAGTTCGTAGTTTTTTGGATGATTGGTAGACTGGCGATCATTGAAAGTTCGTTTTGCAACCTCTCCCAGCTTGTCGCTACGAGTTGCCAGTTGCTTGACATCATGTTGTTCAAGTTTTAGCCATGCTTCGATTGGTTGCTCGGTGGCAACGCGGCTTGGCTCATTTTTGAGGAAATAATGAACGGCTTCTCGATTTAATTCGAAATGGTGTTTTCGACCTTCCAAAAACCATTGGCTTACTTCGACCAATTCTGGGTACTGAGAGACAGTCAAGTCGACAAGATCCTGATACCACTGCAATGAAGCACCAACATAACCGTCATATTTGTTAGACAGGCATTGTTGATCTGCAGCAAAAGTTAAAGTTGAGCTGGTAGCCAGTAACGCGGCAACGACAAAGCGTTTCATTGTTATTCCTTCTGTTTGTTCTACCTGAATAGCATCGATATGCAAGGTTAGTGATAATGACTATATTTGCAAGCTTACACGCGATATTAGGTTGCTCAGGTGGCGTAATTTTTGCCGTATTGTAATGGATGTTAACGAGTATTCCTGAGATCTAGCTAGCAAGTGATACAAAGAAAAGCATCATGACAGGAACAAGTAGGCTTAGGATAAAGCCGCTAACAATCGCAACAGGCACACAACGAACCCCCCCTGTGGTTTGAATCACGGGTAGAGTGAAGTCCATTGCAGTAGCGCCAGCATAGCCAATGGCGGTGCAAGGGTAACGACGAATAAATAGTGGAATTGCCACGAGCGCAACTAATTCACGCATCAATTCGATTAAGAATGACGCACCACCGAAAACAGGCCCAAAAGCATCACCCATCAAAATGCCAGCGAGTGAATACCAACCAAATCCTGAAGACATCGCAAGCGCTTTATACAAAGGTATATCAAGAAAAACAGAAGCCATTGCTCCGCCTATCATACAAGTGGCAATTATGATGCTAGCAATCGCCATTCCTTGTTTATTAAGCAAGATTTGTCTTAATGTGAGGCCACTGTTGCGTAGCTGAATGCCAATAAAAAACAGGAGGAGAAATAAAATCCATTCACTGGCGGTGTCTACCCAAGAAAGCCCTATCGGCAAGAGAAGGCCAAGTACTAATCCTCCGCCGACAACGATAATGAGCTTACAGGATTCCAGCACCATTGAAGATAAAGGAAGATTTTTTTGAGATTGATCGGTCTGCAATGGAAGCAATTTATCAACGATAGGTAAAGCGCATAGGTTACATAGGCTCAAGCAGACAAAAAAGGTACCAGCATAAAGTAAAATGGTCTGTAAATTACTGCCTAGGTTGTCTAATGCCGCTAAGCTCAAGCCCATTAAAGACAATATGACATAAATGAGGTACGACGTTGATTGATTTATTTTCTCAAGAATCGAAGCACGAGAAATTGGTATTAAATACCCCACAACAAGTGGGGCGAAGATAAATAACATCCCTGAAAACATAAAGCTCAAGCATTCCTTATGAGGCAAGTCGAGTAAATTAAACCCTCATGCATGATGACGGGGCATTAGATTTTACGGGACTGTGTATTGTTGATGTAATAATTAGAGACCGCTGGTACGTAGAACGTCGTTGATTTTATTTTTGAAGAGCGTGTCATTCATGTTGCTTAAATCAAACAAAACTTCAGCGCCAGTGACATTAAATTCGACTTCGTGGTCTTCAATTCGCTCATCTTGACTGCGGAACATCAGCAAGTGATTGGCAATTCGCGCGATGTCTAAATAGCTAACATCAGGTCTGATTTCTTGATACTTTTCATTCGATGAGACTTCTCTAAAGTCATTATCAAACCCCCAACTTTCCAAAACCAGTTTACTGGTCGCTGAGCAACGAGTTTGGAAAATTTGCAAAGCAATATCAGCGTCGAGGTAATTCCCTTTATCCAAGTAAAGGTGGTATTCGCTAATTAAGCAGAATAAGCCTATATCCGCTAATAAACCGACCAGTAATGCCTTTTCTTGTTCAAGGTGCCCATAAGTGTCAGGCTCATGTTTACGAAACTCTTGAGCCACCAGTACCATGGTGGCACCAAGCTCTCGTGAAACCGCAGCACTTTTCATCAATATAGCGTTACACTCTTTAGTGAGATTAACGGAATGTTTGAGCTGCTCAATCGATTGAGCGGTTACGATGTCCCTTACTCGAAGAATTCCAAGGCGCGAAACGGCAGTCGTCAAGTCCGTACATGTGATGTTGCGACGATTGAACATCACGGAATTGGCAACTCGAATAACTACAGCTGCAAGACCAGGGTCTTCTAAAAGTGCGTTAGCAATTTCAACAATAGTTGTACTTTCATCGGTACAAAGTGTTTGAATTTTTAAGACGACATCAGGGATGGGAGGGAGAGAAATTTTCCCTGTAGAAATCGATTGCTCTACTAACTGAGCGAACTCTGACTCCAGTGCTTTTATGAGCTTGTCTTTATTATTTGGCAGCCAAAAAAATGATAAATGTTCCATTAGAATATTGTGCTAGAGAGCTTTCATACATTTTACCTCCACAGCGTGTGACTTTTCAATCAAATGCGCAATCGATAACGATAGTTTTCACGTTTAGCATATGATTATGTGATTATTGATACGTGAACCGTCAAAAAAATAGCGTTCTAATTGTCACTGGTGTGATTTTCGTCACATGTATTGAGTTTGTGATTTGGCATCTGTGACGGAGATCCTAACTTATTTTTTAACGTTAAGTATGATTGACTTAGTTGGTAAGCACAATTCACATAAATATCGCCAACATATCGACATTTTTTTATTCGCAACAAGCTGCTGTTTATCTGGTGACATCGCTAATCGGGGTAATTTATTCAGATTAAAGAGGTCAATGGACATGACAGACCAAGCTTTTTTTAACTATGTAAGTAATTTTAGTAAGTATCAGAAACGCTCAATGTTCGGCGGAATAGGTTTGTTTAGTAATGATGCCATGTTTGCTCTAGTAAGTAACGATAGTTGTTATTTACGTGGTGGAAATGGCTTAGACAAAGAATTTACTCAACTGAACTGCGAAAAATATAAGCACGTCAAAAAACAAACGACGGCAACGGTAAATTATTATGATGTAACCGAGCTTTTTGATTCGGAATTTTCGGGATTGGATGCTCTATTACAAAAATCGATAGATTGCTCAATTAAAGAGCGAAAGTACCAGAAGTCTTCTGAAAGCAGACGCTTGCGTGATTTACCAAACATGCAACTCACTCTTGAACGCATGGTCAAGAAAGCGGGTATTGATGATGTTGATACGTTTTTGTCAATCGGACCAGTAGAAACATTTAATAAAGTGAAAGCGGCATACGGTAGTGATGTTGATGTGAAGCTTTTATGGAAGTTTGCCGGTGCGGTTGACGGTGTGCATTGGAAATTAATCCAAGAGCCGCGCAAGAAGCAACTTCTGGCTATGTGTGAATAAACGATACCGAAGTGGTTTTAAATAAAACTGGTTAACGATGTATACGAGTTGAGGCAACGCGCTCTGAATCTTATATCTTGGAGTCACTTGGGCATATAGCGTTTATGACGATTGACTCGTTTAGGATGAAGTAGGTGAGTCATAAAAGAGAGAATTGAAAGCGGACGAAGGGAAATGGATGCTTTGACTACTTCGTCGAGTTCGTTATCTCAAAATAAAAAACCGAGGCATTACCCTCGGTTTTTATGTTTAGTTCTAATGCTTAAAACTTGAAACGGGTAGTGAACATTACCTGATCACCATAGAAGTCGTTGATACGCGCTTCAGCACCTAGAGAAAATAGCTCTGTAGAGTGGAAACGTGCGTAAGCAGAACCCATCCAATCATCGTCATTGTCAATAGACACGTAACCCACTTTTCCGCCTACTTCTAGTTGAGGCCCAAGCCATTGGCGCACTCCTAGGTTAAGTTCCATTCCAACGTCAGTACTACTAGAAGAGGATGGTTGTACAACCCGCATCAGCATTGCACCAGTTAGATCTGCCCAGTTATTGAGTGGTGAGTGGAAACCAAAACCTGCGGCAGAATCGAAATCGCTTTCGAACTCAGAGTCAATACGAGCGATGATGTGCGCGTTTGGGTGAATTGATTTACTAAAACCAGCACCAAATGTTAAAGGGCTTGCACCAATTCTTGCTTCGAAGTAGTCGTAGCTAAAGTTGCTCATGGTTGCCGGGGCGTTGCGATCGTTTGCGGCAAGCGCGTGGCTTGATGCCAACAAAAGGGCTGTGGCTAATAATGTTTTACGCATAACTAACGATAAACCTTGTTCAATGTTTCCATGGATTCAAGTAACCACTTGAACCATATTCTAATTTATTCGACATCATAATAAAAACCATGGTCTACGACCATTAAAAATATGTCGATGTTTTGTCAAATGATGCCATTGTGCTAGTTTCTGAGCAAAAATCGTGCCGCGATGTTAAGGTGATAGATTTAATTATCCGTCATTCGCCAAAGCTACTCCGTCTTGCTGCCATTGCATTTAAGATGGTTTCAGAATCAAGAATGGTGGTCCACGATAATAGATCCTCGTCATTCTCAATCATAAATGTAGTGAGCTGAGCGACGAGAGTTTCTCTTAACTCTTTGCCTGTCCAAGGTTTGGCAATGTAGTAGTCTAGACTCGCGTGGTTTACCGCCTCTACCGTGTCTTCCAAGTCTGCTTGTCCGGTGAGGAGGAGTTTGCGTGCCGCTTTAGTATGACTATTTTGACTAAGTTCAATTAAAAAGCTGATACCCGTTTGTTCTGGCATGATGTGATCGCAAAGAATAAGCGCGAGCTGAACACCATCTTCCACCAGTTCTTCGATAACTTGCTTCGCTTCCGTAACCGACTGCGCGCCTTCTACAACAAAGTTATCTTCGAATGGGATCAAATCTTGAAGGACACTGTCCAAGACCTCTCTTTCGTCATCCACGCATAAAATCAGATATTTAGTCATTCTTCATTTCCTTCTCGTATGATAGGTAACCAGACTGTCATGCAAGTGAAGTGGCCGACTTCCGATTCCACTTCTATCCAGCCTTTGTGGCTCGCAACGATTTGCTGACAGATAGACAGTCCTATACCTAGGCCGAAGTTACCTTCTTTTTTTGTTGTAAAATTGAGTTCAAAAATGGCTTGTTGTTGTGATTCTGGAATACCGCTGCCATTATCTTTAAATGAAATTACTGCGTAGGTTTGATGGTTTTTTGTGGCTAATTTTGATTGAATCGCGAGTGTCCCTTTTTCAGGGAATGCATCAATGGCATTGGAAATTAAGTTCGTCCAAACTTGTTGCAATGCAACCGGTTGACAAAGTGTATAGGGAAGCTCGGCATAGTCAGTGGTGACATGGTGCATCTTGAGCTTATTCTCAAATATCACTAGCGTATCTTCGATACCTTCATGTAAGTCTGCGTAGTGCAAGCTCTCATCATCCGAGCGGGCATAACCTTTCAAGCTTTTGACCATATCGGCGATTCTAGCGGCACAAACATGAATAGAACGTAGTGATACGCCAGCCTGGTGATAGTGATCCAGTGTGCCGAGTGTTTGTAAAGTGTCCGTTTTTTGGCGTTTTAATTGAGAGATGAGCTCTAAGTCTCGTTCCAGACCTAAATTCACCATTTTTTTGGCTAATGTCCTATTTGGGAGTGCAGGAGTCAGTTGCTTTACTCTCTCTCTTAGTTCGGCCGTTGAGGTGGGAGTTGTACTTTTTGCTCGGGTCAATAATTCCACGCCTTTGGTCTGGATATCCTGGGAGGGGAGCGCGTTAAGTATGAGTTCTAAGGTCGACGAGAGGTTTTCTACCCCCCGCAATATTGCAGCTATGGGGTTGTTTAGCTCATGGGCAACGCCAGCAACAAGCTGACCAAGCATAGCCATCTTCTCACGTTCAATTAATTGCTGGTGAGCAGACTCCAAAGACTCTAAGGTTTTTTGCAATTTTAGTTTTGTATTGATACTACGTTGGAGACGCCGGTTAAAGTGGCGCAACAGCAGGTTAGTAAATAGGGGCAATAGGTTAGAGTTGCTTTGCATCACTTTCCGGAAAACATTGCGATCAAGTTTGATCACTTCAGTTTGAGTTAGCGTGAGTGCCGTTGAAAAGGATCTCTCCCCCGTGACAAAGGACATACCTCCTACAATATTGCCTTTTGAATGACGCACCACTTCTCTTTGCATCCCCAATTCATCCCTTTTATAAAGCGCCACTTCACCTTTGGTAATGAACCACAGAAAACAATTAGGTTCTCCTTCAATGGTCAGAAAGTGTTCAGGGGAATAGGTGCGACAGGCGTTAGTGTCGTCATTTTGTTGGAAAAAGTGCTCTAGTGCACTCACAACTTGCTCGGTTAAATCATGGTCGGAAAGGGCATGATAGTCATTCAAAAAACCAGCTTGGTAGTTGTGCATTTGATGCTCGATGTGAGCGCGCAACAATTTGTGCTGGTCTAGAATTTGACTGTAGTTGAGTAAGTCATCTTTTTCATAGCGCAGAATAAATTGCGTCAGTTCTTTTTGTGCTGTTTGGAGAAGCACGTTGTCCGGAAGAGGCTTAGTTAAACAATGATCGAGTCGGCCTTCGTTAACTGCAGTTAGAATGGCGTCAATGTCTGAGGAACAGCTGATCAGAATTTTTCGGGCCCGTTTAGTGTGAGGCTCTCGGTCAAGTCCAATAAGAAAATCAACGCTATTAAAATTGCCATGATGGCTCGCGATGACGAGGGCGACCGTTTGTTGTCGCAGCTCTATCTCTTTTAATGCAAGTGTTGCTTCTTCTATTGATTCAGCAGAGAGGATATCAAACTTGCTAGAAAAAGCGGTCAGCTCCAATCGAAATTGCTCGGCACTGTTGGGGTTATTATCAAGGCACAATACAGCGTAGCGGTTCACGAGTGTTTGAGCTCCGGTTATCAGTTAGCAAATTTACCATACCAATTTAGTGCGCTAATGAGTGAGAGCTAGGTTTTATTCTTGACTAATGGGCTAGGGTAAGCATCAATACTCTGATTTGTCTCAATGTTTTATCCGCTTTAGGTTTAGGTTAGACTGAACAAAAATACTTAAAAAGTGACATTATGGAAAATTTAAAAAAAATCGGTGCAATCGGTGGTGCTGTTGTACTTGCGCTTTGTTGGCCGCTGGCGGTTGGGCAAATTGGCCAATCCATCATTGAGGATGGTATTGCCAATATGAATGATGGAACAGTTAAGGGGGAAATCGTTAAATACGATCGTGGCTACCTTTCATCTTTGGTGCTGACTCGCTATACGGTTGTCGATCCCGTGTTAAAAACACAGCTGGAGCGCGATGGGTTGGCAACAACATTTGATGTGACTAGCAAGGTAAGCCATGGCCTCACCAGTCTGACGGCTGATTCCACGTTAGTTGATAGCGCTTTCTTACCTCTTACTATGCACAGCCAAACTCAACTTAATGGCAACACGGCATTTACCCTTGATCTCGATAGTTGGAGTTACCAGAATGAAGCACAAGGCGTTTCTTTCTCGACTAGCCCAGTACAAGTGACAGGGGATGTCACCGTGTTAGGTGATTTGAACTATCAAGTGTCTGTGCCTTCTGTTCAAGTCGATTTTGCGAATGGCGAAGAGTTCCACCTCAGTAATTTAACTGGACAAGGTAAAGGCAAGCAAGCAAAAGGGTATTGGTTAGGCGAGCAGACTTTCACGTTACAAAAGTTGGATGTGGTTGATGCGACACTTGCGCCGGTTTTCATGATAGAGAATGCAAGCTATCGTGGTCATACCAAGTTAGATGAAGCGGGTGAGAAGCTCAATAGCGATCTGAATATTAGCGCAAAGAAAATGCATCTGACAGATGGGACACAAGTAGACGATTTTAAACTGGACTTCTCTATTGCTGATGTAGATAGTCAGTCGTTTGATCAAATAATGTCGATATATCAAAGTTCTCCCCTGTTAGATGATCAAGACATTAAAAGTTTATTGCCTCATATTAATACGTTGTTTGATAAAGGTTTCCGTCTTTCAGTAAACGAACTGTCTTTAGCGTTTGGTGAAGGTAAGTTCCGCAATGAATGGCAATTGTCTGTGCCTCAAGGAACGACTGATATTACTCAGGACCCAATGAAACTCGTGACGGCGACTAATGGCTCATTAAGTACCTATTTTTCTGATGAGTTAGTGGATCTTTACCCATTCATTCAGGAGAGTATTGACGAGTTAATGGTGATGGAAATGATTGAAAAAACTGACAGCGGTTACGAGTTGAAAGCACAAATATCGGACGGAAAGTTGAAGTTCGAAAATGGGCAAGAGTTTTCTTTAATAGCCTTACTCATGCCGGCTTTGATGCAGTAGAGGATTGCTACCCACACCCGTATCGCAGTATCGATATCTTAAGGTCATTTGGGTATACAAAGTGAGTTTTAGCTTTTTCATTTTAAAAAGAGGTCGTAAGACCTCTTTTCTTGTTTTTATCCTTGTAAAAACGTGATATTACTTTCTTTGTAATCTTTATTTAGCAGGAGCAATGAGCATCATGGAACAAAATACGGACAACGTATTTAACTTCAGTGCAGGGCCAGCAGGTCTGCCTAAAGCAGTCATGCAGCAAGCACAAAAGGAGCTAATTAACTGGCAAGGTCTGGGTACTTCAGTGATGGAAATCAGTCACAGAAGTAAAGAATTCATCAAGGTTGCAGAAGAGGCTGAGCAAGACTTGCGCGATCTTCTGAGCATTCCAGATAACTATAAAGTACTGTTTTGCCAGGGTGGTGCTCGAGCTCAATTCGCTGCTGTGCCGCTAAACCTATTAGGTAACGCGGAAACAGCGACTTACATTGATGGTGGATACTGGGCAGAAAGTGCGGTTGTAGAAGCCCAAAAATACTGTGAACCAGATGTATTCAACGCTAAGACTGAAATTGAAGGTAAAGTGGCGATTTTACCTGCAAGTGAGTGGCACATTTCTCCGGATGCGGCGTACGTGCATTTTTGTCCAAATGAAACCATTGATGGTGTTGAAATCAATGATTTACCGGTAACGGACAAACCAATCGTTGCTGATATGTCATCGAACATCTTATCGCGAGAAATCGATGTCTCTAAATACGGTGTTATCTATGCTGGCGCGCAGAAGAACATCGGTCCATCGGGTATTGCAATCGCCATTGTTAGAGATGATCTACTTGGTTTAGCTAAAGAAGTACTGCCAAGTATTCTAGATTACACGGTACTGGCAGAGAAAGAATCGATGTTCAATACGCCACCAACGTTTGCTTGGTATTTATCAGGGCTGGTATTCAAATGGCTCAAAGGGCAGGGTGGTGTCAAAGCGATGGAACAGGTGAATCGTGAGAAAGCACAACTGATTTATGATTACATCGATCAGTCTGATTTCTATAGTAACAATGTATACAAGGTAAATCGTTCATTAATGAACGTACCCTTTCAACTAGCAAAACCAGAGCTCGATGCTACGTTCTTAGAATTGGCAGACGCAAAAGGTTTGAAAGCGTTAAAAGGTCATCGTGCAGTCGGCGGTATGCGCGCGTCGATTTACAACGCAATGCCGTTAGAGGGGGTTCAAACCTTGGTTGACTTCATGCGCGAATTTGAGCGAGAGTACGCTTAATCACGACCTGTGATATAATCCTTTAAAGCGTCGCAATTGCGGCGCTTTTTGTTTTTCTATAGATGTAAATTTCTAATGGGTGGATGCGCATCGAGCCATCTCGACCTTTACTGTTGTCAAAAGCCTCTTTGACCTTTGTATCAAGCTCGTGACGATTTGCCTCGCGCTGAATAGCCTTATGACGGAGCTTAATCCATAATAAAACCCACTTCGAGAAACCCCGGACACCTTCGCTATACGGACAACAGTGAAGCACAGCAGGTATTCGCTTAGAGCCTTCCGAGTTGGCTGGTATGGTTGGATCGGTGTATGTTTCGAATGACCAAGAGTACCAAGCGAGAATGGTGCTTACTGAAGACAGATTGAAAAATGAGACGCACCTAGTGTGGGCTACGGTTGACGTTATGGTGCCTGAGGCTGGAATGTCGGCTTACCTGGCAGAATCGGGTCGATAATCGATTTTGCACTTGCTTTGGGAACAGTGAGAGCAAAAGAAAAGGGCTCATGAGCGGATGAGCCCTTTGTGTATTTGAGTCTCTAAATTACAGAGACTGAAAAAGCTGGTGGTAACGCCCTTTCTGAGCAAGCAGAGCTAGGTGGCTACCTTGTTCGATGATCTCGCCTTGCTCCATCAGACAGATGTTGTCCATGCTTTCTAACTCAATCAAACGGTGAGTAATAAATACCACAGTTTTGTTCGCAAAGTGCTCTTTGAACAGTTTCATTACCGTATGCTCAGTGCGTTTGTCCAGGCCTTCGGTTGGTTCATCAAGAAGTAGGATAGGGGCATCGCGCAATAGGGCACGAGCAATACCAATTCGACGCTTTTCGCCACCGGACAGTTGACGTCCGCCATCACCTAACCAAGCGTTCAATCCCGGCTCGTCTAATAGATTCGTTAAATCTACTTTCGTAAGAATATCAGCCAGTTGTTCGTCCGTGGCTTCTGGGGCTGCAAGCAATAGGTTGTCACGCAATGTGCCATTAAGAACATCAACACGTTGACTCACTACTGTGATTGCTGCGCGCAGATCGGATTCGCTCCAATCTTGTAGAGGCGCACGACCGATGCTCACTTGACCTTGGTTTACATCCCAGTAGCGGCAAAGCAATTGAATAAGCGTCGATTTACCAGAACCAGTTTGACCGACAATCGCCGTTTTTGAGCCTAGTGGCAGTGATAGTGTTAGATCTTTCAGTACTTTTTGCTGACCATCAGGGTAGGTGAAATCAACTTTGTTGAACTCAATATCCAGTGGTTGGTCTACATGTTTTGATGCTTCTGGGAAGACAACGTCTGGCTCAGCTAAGGTGATTTCGTTTAATCGACGTGCTGAAGTCAATGTTTGACCAAGGTATTGGAAAGCGCCTGCGATTGGCATCAGAATTTCAAAACTCGCCATGGTGGCAAACGCAAATAGCGCAATCCAAGGATCTGGCGCACGACCACCAACACCGTCCGCAGCAAACCAAAGCATAGCAACTAAGGTTAAACCATTCGCTAGCATCAACAGACCAGAAGCCATACCTGTTAGGTTAGCGTTGACGAATTGATTGGATAGTAGCTGCTTTTGCTTCTTTAGAATCACATTACGGTAGCGTTCTTCTGCGCCAAATAGGCTCAGTTCGCTGTAACCTTGAAGCCAGTCCAGTGTTGCTACTCGTAACTGTGCTTTATTTTGAGTCAGGTGTTCGCCGTTATTCTTACCAAGTTTGTAGAACAATACCGGCCACACTAGCAGCATTACCGTTAGAGTACCGCCAAGTAATAGGGCAAGGTGCCAGTCAAAGAAAGCAAGCACAGCGGTTAGCGACAAGATGCCAAACACGCCCACAATCACAGGGCTGATCAGACGTAAGTAAACATGGTCCATTGCATCTACATCCGCCACCAGACGGTTTAGCAAATCCGCATCACGCAAAGTCGAAACACGACCGGGGATCAACGGTGCAAGCTTCTTGAAGAAGAAGATACGTAAATCAGTCAGTAATTTGAAGGTTGCGTTGTGGCTAACAACGCGCTCACCCCAACGACCTGCCGTACGTGCCATTGCTGCACCACGAACACCTGCTCCTGGAAGCATATAATTGAAGGTTTCACGAGCGATGGTCAAGCCTGCAACCGCAGCTGCAGAGATAAACCAACCTGACAGCGTTAGCAGACCAATAGACGCGGCTAGTGTTAGGAATGCTAGGAGCATACCCAGTGACAAACCAAACCAATGCTTTTTATACAGTTTTAGATAAGGGAGTAAATCACGCATCTAAGTTGCCCTTGTCTGATTCACGTTGAGCTAAGTTGGCCGTCAACATTTCTTTAAATAAACCTTCTTGAGACGCCAATGTTGCGTAGTCACCACGTTGAATGATTTGACCTTGTTGCATCACCAAAATCTGAGACACATTCTGCAGTGGTGCCAGCTGATGAGTGATCATCAAATTTGTAGTCGACGCTGTGTATTTGTCGATGCCTTCCATCACAAGTTTCTCGCTACGTGCATCCAAACTTGCCATCGGTTCGTCTAATAGCCAAAAACGACCGTTTTGTAGCATTGCACGAGCCAGCGCGAGGCGTTGCGCCTGGCCCACAGACAAGCCACCTGAGCGGTCAGAGATTTGGTATTCCAAACCGTGCATCTCTACAAACTCTGCGGCGTGAGAGTCACTGAGTACCGAGTGCACTTGTTTGTCTTGAATATCTTGCTTACCAAGCGTGACATTGTCACGAATGCTACCATGTAGAAGCATTGGATTCTGACCAATCCAACTGATCGTCTTACGCCATATGGCTAAATCAAGTTCAGACAATTCACAGTTGTTGATCTTTAAGCTGCCGCTATATGGCATAAAGCCAAGAATAGTGTTTACTAGGCTGGTTTTACCTGCACCACTTGGGCCGACCAATGCTGTACTTTGGTTGGCATTCAATGAGAAGGTGAGGGGACCTGCTAGCTGTTTGCCTTCTGGGCTGAAGATAACGAGATCATTGGCTTCTATATGAATCGGAGCGTTTTGCTCAACAACTTTACTGCCGTTTTTAACTTGGTCTACATCGAGATCTAAGAACTCAACGATGCTCTCTGCAGCGCCAACCGCTTGCTGCTTCGCATGGTAGAAAGTACCAAGGTCTCGCAGTGGTTGGTAAAACTCAGGCGCAAGGATCAGAATAAACAGACCTGCGAACAGCGTCACGCCAGTTCCGTAGTAGCCGAAGTTCAGTTCACCGATGTAGCTGAAACCGAAGTAAACCGCAGTAATGGCAATCGAAATCGAAGTGAAGAACTCAAGCACGGCAGAAGATAGGAAGGCAATCTTCAACACGTCCATAGTACGAGTACGGAACACTTCTGACGCGCCTTTCAATGTTTCAGTTTCTGATGTTGTACGGTCGAACAAGCGGATCGTCGTCATGGCTTGCAGACGGTCGTAGAAATGACCAGAAAGTCGCTGTAGTGCTTTGAAGTTTTTGCGGTTTGCGTCTGCGGCTTTCATGCCAACTAGCGCCATGAATATAGGCACAAGCGGCGCCGTGATTAGAAAGATTAAGCCAGCCACCCAGTTAATTGGAAATACCACCACAAGGATGACGAAAGGAACTAATATAGAAAGCGACATTTGAGGAAGGTAGCGAGAAAAGAAATCTTGCATGTCTTCGACTTGCTCTAGGATCAGTGTTGCCCAGCTACCGGCAGGTTTGCCTTTGATGTATGCCGGACCGAGTTGATGGACTTTGTCTAGAATCAGTTGACGAATATACACACGGATCTGTTCACCGCAACGGTACCCCGCAATTTCGCGCCCCCAAGCACAGACTGCGCGTCCAACTACAGTGGCACCTAATCCAGCAAAATGCCAAACGAGTTCGCTTTTGTCCACATGCTCAATGATTAACTGATGAAGAATGGAGGCGAGCAGGGCTGCTTGAGCCAATAAAAACACGCTTGATAGTACGCCTAGGCCTATTGCAATCATTAACCAGCGCTTGGCCAGTTTACTTTGTTGCTTAAGCCACTTATTCAAGCTGCTTTGCTTTTTCTTATCCATTATGAAGGTTTAATGATAATTGTTTTAATGGGCAGTAGTATACAAAAGAAAACCCAACGGGAATACCGTTGGGCTATAAGGATATGACACAAATGTGAAAAGTTATTTGTCAATATACCGATTGTGTTCAGTTATTCTGGTAAAGCGTCTAGGAAACGCTCTGCATCAAGTGCTGCCATACAACCAGTACCTGCGGAGGTGATAGCTTGGCGGTAGTTGTGGTCCATAACGTCACCAGCTGCAAACACACCTTCAATACTGGTTTGCGTCGCGTTGCCTTCTAGGCCTGACTTAACGATGATGTATCCATCTTTCATATCGACTTGGCCTTCAAAGATTTGCGTATTAGGTTGGTGACCGATCGCAATGAATGCGCCCATCACTTCTAAATCTTCCGTTGTACCGTTGTTGACATCTTTAATACGGACGCCAGTAACACCCATTTCGTCGCCTAGCACTTCATCTAGAGTTCGATCCGTATGAAGAATGATGTTGCCGCTTTCTACTTTATCCATCAGACGTTTCACAAGGATCTTCTCCGCACGGAAAGTGTCACGGCGGTGGATTAGGTGGACTTCTGATGCAATGTTAGATAGGTAAAGTGCTTCTTCAACGGCAGTATTACCACCACCCACAACCGCCACTTTTTGATTACGGTAGAAGAAACCGTCACAGGTTGCGCACGCTGATACACCACGACCTTTAAATGCTTCCTCAGATTCAAGACCTAGGTATTTAGCTGATGCGCCTGTAGAGATTATTAACGCATCACAAGTGTACTTACCAGAGTCACCTTTCAGGCGGAATGGACGTTGAGACAGATCCACTTCATTAATGTGATCGAACACGATTTCTGTTTCGAATCGTTCTGCGTGTTCTTTCATGCGCTCCATCAAGCTAGGGCCAGTTAGACCTTCTGCGTCGCCAGGCCAATTTTCTACTTCTGTTGTTGTGGTTAGCTGGCCACCTTGTTGCATTCCCGTCACAAGCACAGGGTTTAGATTGGCACGCGCTGCGTATACCGCCGCAGTGTAACCTGCTGGACCAGAACCAAGAATTAATAGTTTACAGTGTTTTACGTCACTCATTATGGCTCCAAAGAGGGCTGAACATTTCTTTCGATTGTATGGAAATTCTTAGTGCTTTAAAAGCATAAACGAAAAGAGCCGATCGAATTATTGGTTATAGGTTAGAACTTGCTTGTGATAGTGGAGCAACTGTACGGGGTAGAATAAAATTCTGTTTATAGTGGAGAACTCTAGTTTCAAATGTTGCATTAGGCTCGTTTTGAACATTTAAACTACGAAGTGATAACTCGGTGGTTTTAAGTATTATTTTTTCTGTTTTGTTGAAGCTATCAACGTCAAATTCTGGTAATTGCAGAATGTTTGCGTATCCTAGAATGTAAATTAAATGTTAACTTAGCTAACTAGGTGTGCCTCATTAAAGGAGCCAATGATGTTACATTCACGTGAGAATACTCTACATTTAACTCAGCTCAGCATGGCTGCGATTGAACAACTTTCTGCTTCCTTTGAAGGCTTACCACGTACCGAGCATGCAGATGGTCAATATCGTTTAAGACGTTACTCTGTTGTTGGTTTTGAAGATGGACAGGTCATTGACTTAAATAAAAACAGCTTTGTGCAATCTTCGGATATCAACCGATTTCAGGGAGATGTGGTTCGTCAATTCGAACCGATCGAGAAAGATATTCTTTTAAGTGAGGGCTTCCGTGAAATGTGCGAGTTGTTCGTCAACGCGAATCACTTGGTCGATGGTCAAGAAATAGAAATTCACCAAATTCGAATCACCGCGATTTATGATGAAACCCAAGTGGCACCAGAAGGCGTACACCAAGACGGTTTCGATCATATTGCTTTGGTTGGAGTGAGTCGCCACAACATTATGGGGGGCGATATCATGCTTTATAGCAGCCATAACCAAGCACCATTCTTCCGCAAAGTGCTTGAGAATGGGGAAGTGGCGATGCTGGCAGACAGCAAACTGTGGCACAATGCTGTGCCAATTCGCTCAGTAATTAATGACCAAGAAGGTCATATGGATGTCTTTGTATTGACAGCGATGGACAAGCGAAATGAACTTCAATCTTAATCAAATCCGAGATCAATTCCCGGCACTAGCGCAATATCACAATGAGCGGCCGGTGACATTTTTTGACGGCCCTGGTGGTTCACAAGTGCCGCAATCGGTGTTGGATAGCATGGTGAACTACCTTGGCCATTTTAATTCCAATCTTGGTGGCCACTACTTCTCTAGCCAAGTGACAGTCAATGTCATGCAAGCGGCACGAGAGTCAGCACAAGCATTACTGAACGCGCCGTCATCCGGTAATATTGTGTTTGGTGCCAACATGACGTCACTGACTTTCCAACTAAGCCGCGCCATTAGCCGCGATTGGAAAGAAGGGGATGAAATCATTGTTTCTGCTCTAGATCATTACTCTAACGTGTCGAGCTGGCAACAAGCAGCAGAAGATAAAGGGGCTGTGGTTCATCAGGTTCGTATTAATGAAGAAGATTGTACACTCGATCTTGAGCATCTTCAGAGCTTATTGAGTGAGAAGACCCGCTTAGTAGCCGTAACCTATGCTTCGAATACGACCGGGTCTATTGTTGATATACATCGAGTGGTTGAGATGGCACACAACACTGGTGCTCAAGTTTATGTAGACGCGGTTCATTACGCGCCGCACCACTTAATTGATGTGCAAGAGTTAGATTGTGACTTTCTAGTCTGTTCGGCGTACAAGTTTTTTGGTCCACACGTGGGCATCGCTTATGTTGCAGATCAATGGCTACACAGTATTAAGCCCTATAAAGTTGAACCTGCAACCAACATTGGTCCGGGGCGTTTTGAAACCGGTACACAAAGCTTTGAAGGCTTAGCCGGCGTGACGGCTGCGGTGGCGTATTTAGCTCAATTTGGTGATGCGGGCTCATCACTTCGCCAGCGTTTAGAACAAAGCTATGCTTTATACAATCAGCATGAACAACAACTGAGCGAGCATTTTTTACAGCGTTTAAGCGCACTTGATGGGGTGAATCTGTTTGGTATTGATAATGAAAGTAGCCAACGAAGAACGCCGACATTTGCGCTTACGTTCGACAAGTACTCACCGGAGTTCATCGCCAAGACATTAGGCGAGAATAACATCTGCGTTTGGAATGGCCACTTCTACGCACTTGCCTTGGTTCGTCAATTAGGTTTAGAAGAATCTGGTGGCGTGGTTCGCATTGGCTGTATGCACTACAACACAACGGCGGAAATCGATATGTTGTTTGATGTGTTGGAAAGGACTCTAGACGCGTAACGCCTATTATTTCCCAGAAAAAATAAAAGCTCGAGCACATGGCTCGAGCTTTTTGCTTTTCGGTAAGGTCAAAGATGGCTTATGCGCTCACTTCTACTTCGTACGAGGTAAATTTACGCACGTTGATTACGCCAGTATCAAAGATTAGGTACTGACCTTTGATGCCTTGCAGCGTGCCCGTTACGACAGGGTTCTTATCGAAATTGTGCGACGTTATTTTGGTTGGATGTTGCTGAACTGGGTAGCTCAAATCGGTAATGCTTTCACTGAGTACTTCAATCGCGTCTTCACCGTATTGTTGTTTGATCTCAGCAATCTTATCTTCCACCAGTGGCAGAAGTTCAGCAAAGCGGTCTTGCAGTGCGATAGGTTCGCCATCGCCTTTTAGTAATGTACGCCAGTTAGTTTTGTCAGCGATATGTTTTGCTAATTCCACTTCAATCAAACCAGAAATATGACGCGTTTTTACTTTAAAGATCGGTAGACCTTGCGTCGCGCCTTGATCAATCCAACGTGTTGGAATTTGGGTGTAACGGGTGATACCCACTTTTAGGCTTGAAGTGTTCGATAAGTAAACGAAGTGATTTACCATGCAGTTTTCTTCACCCCATTGCGGTTCTCGGCAGGTGCCTTGCGCGTAGTGACAAGTTTCTGGCTTCATGATGCACATATCGCAGCTCGCCAACTTCTTCATACAAACGAAGCAGTGACCTTGAGAATAGCTTTTCTTAGTTTTGTTGCCGCAAGAGCAGCAGTAGATGTTGCCTGTGTGAGTCAGGGTAAGTGTTTGACCAAGAAACAGACTTAAATCCACCTCTTCCTTGCCTACTGGTAAACGGTAGCTGACAGCACCATCAAGAGAAGCACGCATTTTGTTTAGCGTGCCAGTCGCAATTATTGACATGACATTACTCATTATTGTGTTTTTGGCCATTATATCAGAACAGTACCTACGCTGCTCAAGAGGTGAGAGTGTGAACCTTTTCGCAAAGCAGTACTTAATGGAAAATTGATGTTTTATTGGAGTAATATCACGCCATATAATTGTAGTCGGTTTCAAAAATGAGATTTTTTTGGAAAGAGGTGGCAATATCTCTTGATAAAAAACTTAATTTGAAGTTAGAAAAAGCATCAGTACACTGTGCTATATAGCATAATGACAGCTAAATAAGTATAACAACAGCGAAGCTAGGTAATATTGTCAATGAAGCGGATACATAAACTCATTTTTGCACTCTCTATTTTTACCATCAGTTTGGTTGCCATTTATAGTCTGATAGGTGATACGCGAAAGCTTGTGATTACGCCGGACAAATTCAACTTTCATGCGACGAGTGATGCTAGCGCAGGAGGCATGAGTGAAGCTGATATCTCCTATCAAGAAAATGGTTTAACTCTGAGTTGTGATATTAAAAAAAGCCAATATGCTTGGCCATATTGCGGTATCTCAATTTATACCGATGTCATAGAGGCGACAAAGGGCATTGACCTTTCAAACTACCACACCGTCCGACTGAAGTTACGCTATGAAAATGCAGGCGAAGGTGATAAAGAGCTTCGTTTGTATCTGAGAAACTATAACCCCGAGTATTCGAATCCAGATGATGAATACACGATTAAGTACAATGGGATGCAATTTTCACCATCGGACTTTGGTGAAACGATTGAAATTCCAATTAACAACTTGCAAGTGATGACATGGTGGTTGGCTGATAACCATGTCGCGATTGAACATTCGGGCCCAGAGTTTTCCAACATTACTCGTATTGATCTTGCTACCGGGGCGAGTGCAGGCCTTGGCGAGCACAAGATTGTGATTGAGAAAATCGAGTTTGAAGGTGAATACGTAGAACAGTCAACATTACTGTTTGTTCTATTGTTTTCTTGGATGACGCTTGGTCTTGCTTTTTCTCTTCATGAGTTGCGCAAGAGCCAACTGGCTTTTGAAAGGGTGGAGAAGCGTCACCGCCACTTAAAAAAAATGAATAGTACGCTGCGAACTCAGAATTGTGAGTTTGCCGAACTCGCTCACCGAGATGCATTAACGGGTGCGATGAATCGCCATGCTGTTCAAACCTGGTTGGAGCAAAAAGCAAGAGAGGTGAGATGGGGGCATGACTCTTTCTCCGTTCTCTATCTGGACTTAGATAAGTTCAAGAATGTAAATGATCAGTTTGGTCATCAAATGGGTGACGATGTGTTGAGAGAGTTTGTCATGGTCATTGCAAGCTCAATCGAGGCTGAAGACCGATTGGTACGCTGGGGTGGGGAAGAGTTTGTCGTATTTTGCCCAAATACCAATATTGAGCGAGCGGTGAAACGAGCGGAGAGTATTCGTGAAAATGTGGAACGCCATTTGTGGGTTCATGGGGAACCACTAACATGCAGTATTGGTGTGGCTCAAATGCAAAATGAGCGCGTGTCAGAAACGATGGCTCGAGCCGATGAGGTGTTGTACTTGGCGAAGCGAAACGGTCGAAATTGTATCGAAGTAAACTATGGTATGCAAAACCAGCTAGCCATCAACCAGTAAGGTGTTTTAAAGCATAAAAGTGGTCTGTGACCACCAATGATCATCTCTTTGGGGGAAGTGGCGGCATTGGTTTGATGCCGTGGCCAACAGTAAAAATAGAGCAGCGTATGCTGCTCTATTTTTAGGGTTACCAGAATAGCCATGCAAAGAGCGTTAATGCGCCAATGCAGGCAATATTAAGCACAAGACCGATTCGCATCATCTCTTGTTGCTTGATGTGCCCAGTACCGAATACAATGGCGTTTGGTGGGGTCGCAACAGGGAGCATAAAGGCACACGAAGCAGCGATTGCAATCAGTGCAGACAAGATCACCGGGGATAGACCCAGAGCTTCAGCAATAGTGGCAAAGACCGGCACTAGTAGAGCCGCACTGGCCGTGTTACTCGCAAATTCGGTAAGAAATACCACAAACGCCACAACCGCGAGAATGGTCAGTAGAATGCCAGCTTGCTCTAAGAAGCCCGTTAATCCGTGCGCAAGGAAAACGCTGGTACCAGTTGTTTTAAGCACATTACTCAAACAGATACCACCGCCGAAGAGGATCAATACGCCCCAGTCCGTGGTTTTTTCAATGTCCTTCCACTCTACTGCACGAGAAGCACCAAGCATTAAGATTGCACCCATTGCCACTAACGTATCAAACTTGGCAAAACCACCTAACATGGCGTTGATTGGCTTACTGAAGATCCAAAGCGTTACGGTTAGCAGGAAGATGGCTAACGTGATCATTTTGCCATTGGTCCACTCAACAGGCTCATGGGAAAGTTCAAACGTATGGCCTAAGTCTGGTTTGGTGATGGTATACAATACCAGCACGGCGATCGGTAACAACATCAATGAAATTGGTAGGCCTAATTTCATCCAATCCGTAAAGTTCAATCCGACTTCTGCTGCTGCAATCGCGTTAGGTGGACTACCTACAAGCGTAGCGATCCCGCCAATGGATGCACTGTAAGCAATGCCCAGTAACACAAATAAAAATGTGCGATGATTTTTCTCAGCGTCTAACTTGCTCATTACGCCTAGTACTAGAGGCAACATCATTGCAGTCGTCGCAGTGTTTGAGATCCACATGGAAAGAGAAGCGCTGACACCAAAAAGCATGAACACCGCAACAGACATCTTACCGCGTGCGATAAGCAGTACTTTGTCTGCAATGGCTCTGTCCAACTCTTGTTTGTGCAGCGCTGCTGCTAGAGCAAAACCACCTAGGAACAAGAAAATAATTGAATTGGAAAAGTTGTTCAGTGCAGTTTGGGTATTAAAGACACCAAGAAACACCGCCAGTAGAGGAATCAATAGGGCTGTGATACTGACGTGAATGGCTTCCGTTAACCACAATACTGCGACGAAGACCAAAATGCATAATCCGGTTACGATTTGAGGTTCAAAGGGTAAGGTATTAAATAGAATCACGAACAGCATGATATTGGATGTTAAAATCATGCTGTTGCGAGTGAAGAACCAGTTCTTCAATGTCACAGCGAAAGCGGTCATGGTTATGCTCCTTAGGCTTTGTCTTGTTATTTACTTATTACAGTAAGGTAACTGACTTGTGTGTTTGTTGGGTGGATGTTACACGCAATGAGCAGATCAATTTGTTCTTAATCAAAGTAAGAATAAGAAATTGTGATGTTAAGAATTAGAAATGGGTAGGAAACTACCCATTTATTTTTGGAGTCTGTTGAGGGGCAGAGAAACGCTCGAGGTCGTTGTTATTCCGTAGGGATTTGTCGCTCTTCGGAATGCTCTTCGGCACTCTTATCGACGGTAATGTCGTCTACCGCAACAATGGGCACTTGAGGGCCAAGGAAGCGTGGTTGCGTATTCATGATGTATAAGTCTAGGAAGGCTTTTACTCTTGCGAGTAATTCACGTATACGCATCGATGATTTTTGCTTGCTTGTGGTTGGCCCAGCAGCGGCAAGGCATTGAGCATCAATACTGTAGGCATCGGCAATAAATAGCGCGCGTTCACAATGAAAGCGCTGGGTAACGATAAGAAATCGCTCTGAGGCGAAAATCTTTTTAGCACGGACGATCGAGTCCAATGTGCGGAACCCTGCGTAGTCAAGATGTATCACTTCTTCTGGAATACCAGCTTTGAGTAAATCTCGTTTCATCGTCCAGGGCTCGTTGTAAGAACGATGAGCATTGTCACCACTAAGCAGAAATTGCTTTACTTTACCTTGTTGGTAAAGTTCGATAGCGGCATTGATGCGGTGGGTATAGTAGATATTGAGAATCTTCCCAATGTATTTGCTAGTGCCCAGAACAACGGCAACTTCATGTTGTGGAACTTGTTCATAATCCGTAAAAATTTGCGCTTTTGCTTGGAGCACCACCCACCGGTCGATAGCAATGACAGTGACAACTAGACTGAGTAAAGAGATCGACAAAACCAAGGCCAGACACTTCCATGAAAATTTAAGCTTCCATTTTGACTTCCTACGAGAAAACAGCAAAACGATCGATGTCCTTAAATGAATGTGTATTTCTCATCATATCTGATAGGCACAAAAATTGAGAAGCTCATTTATGCCAAAATATGGTTAAAATAAGATCAAACAGCATAAAAAAACAAAGCCCTCGTAGAACGAGGGCTAATAATTATACAAAGCGTCTCAAGACTTAGAATGCTGTACGCTTGTAGCGACGGTAAACCGGCTGCCAGAACGATTGCTCAATGGCATCATTTAGTGCTTCATCTGTAATTTCGAGTGCAACGCCTTGCTCGATCGCTTTCTTAGCCACGGCAAACGCAATCTTTTTCGATACCAAGTGAATCTCTTCCAGTGGTGGCAGTAATGGGCCTTGACCATGAATTGCTAGAGGGGAACACGTTGCGAGTGCACGGCTAGATTCCATTAGCATTTCATCAGTGACGCGTTTGGCATTTACCGCAAGTACACCGAGACCAATACCCGGGAAGATGTAGCTATTGTTACATTGAGCGATAGGGTAGCTGCGACCTTCATGAACGACAGGTTCGAACGGACTTCCCGTTGCAACCAGAGCTTCACCGTTTGTCCAACGGATGATGTCGTTTGGTGTCGCTTCTACACGACTGGTCGGGTTCGAAAGTGGGAATACGATCGGACGCTGACAATGTTTATGCATCTCTTCGATAATTTCTTGGCTAAATAAGCCCGGAGCACCAGATACACCGATAAGGACGGTTGGTTTGGCATTACGAATGACGTCCAGCAGTGAGAAGGCATTTCCTTCATTTTCCCACTCCTTAGTATTGTCGAACTTCTGAACCAGACGCTGTTGGAAATCAAGAAGGTTAGGCATGCCTTCTTGTAGCAGACCCCAGCGGTCAACCATGTAAACTTGTGAGCGTGCTTTCTTATCTGAAATACCTTCCGATACCATTTGTGCAATGATTGCTTCCGCAATACCGCAACCTGCTGAGCCAGCGCCCAGGAATGTAATACGTTGGTCAGAAAGCTGCGTACCTGCCGCTTTACAAGCCGCAAGCAAAGAGCCCACAGTAATAGCAGCGGTACCTTGGATATCGTCGTTAAAACAACAGATGCGATCTTTATAGCGTTCCAATAAAGGCATTGCGTTTTTCTGTGCAAAATCTTCAAACTGGATTAATGCATCTGGCCAACGACGTTGCACCGCTTGAATAAATTCATCAACGAACGCGTCATAATCTGGCCCGGTGATACGAGGGTGACGCCAGCCCATATACATTGGGTCTGCCAAGCGCTGTGGATTGTTAGTACCTACATCAAGCACGATTGGCAGAGTATAAGCAGGACTAATCCCGCCACATGCTGTGTAAAGGGATAGCTTACCGATTGGAATGCCCATGCCGCCAATACCTTGGTCACCCAAGCCCAAGATACGCTCGCCATCCGTCACTACGATAACTTTAACATTGTGGTTAGCAGCATTGTTTAACACGTCATCAATACGATCACGGTTCGGATAAGAAATGAACAGACCACGTCCACGACGATAGATATTCGAAAAGTTTTCACAAGCCGCCCCTACCGTAGGGGTATAGATGATAGGCATCATCTCTGAAATGTGGTTTTGCACTAAACGGTAGAATAGGGTTTCGTTCGTGTCTTGGATATTGCGCAGGTAAATGTGTTTGTCCATGTCACTTTCGAAACTTTTATACTGCTGATACGCACGTTCTACCTGTTCTTGGATGGTCTCGGTTGTCTCAGGTAGAAGTCCTTCTAAGTTAAATGAACCGCGTTCTTCAGTAGAGAATGCGCTGCCTTTATTTAAAAGTGGAGTTGCCAAAAGAGCCGGACCCGCAAATGGGATATAGAGTGGGCGCTTGTCGTTGTTCATTGGGTGCCTTAAATGTAGGGTTGAAGGAAGCATGCAAAATTCTAACGGCTTCACTATTTAGTTGTAAACAATCGTTGATGTACATCAACGTAATGTCGCAAAAAAAATCAGTTGTAGATGAAAATATCGTCTGTAAGTGATGCGTAGTGACTTTTTAAAATACGACTGATGGGCTTTGATTATCAAAAGAACAGGCGACTTACCAAAATCCGCTGATGGTTTCTCTATAAAACAGAGCAGCGGAATGGGCCTACCTTGTTCCCTCTCTGTGACGTCATCAGCCAATTTGCTAAGTAATAATCTGACCTATTAGCGACCTAGGTTGGTATAATACTTCGCAGTTATTTATCACGATGTGACCTTTATGTCTCCATTACCTATCGATGCTTTACAAGCTGAATTTGACCAACTCATTAATCACCATCATCTAGTGGTAGAAGCCGAAACCGGTTCGGGTAAATCCACGCGTTTACCGTTATGGGCGGCCAATCATGGTCGCATACTGGTGATTGAGCCACGTCGAATCGCGTGTACGTCATTAGCAGAGTTTCTTGCGGAGCAATCAGGAGAGTCTTTAGGTAAAAAGGTCGGGTATGCCATCAAGCTTCACGCTCATTTTGATGAAAATACCCAAATCGTATTTGTGACCCCTGGTGTCGCTTTACGTTGGTTTGTGGAAGATAAACTTGCTCGCTTCGATATTGTTATGGTGGACGAATTTCATGAACGCCGCTGGGACACTGATCTCCTTACCGCCATTTTAAAGCAAGAAAAACAACATCGCTTGATTGTGACTTCAGCCACATTAGAGGGCGAAAAGCTGGTGTGCTATTTGGACGCCAAGCGCCTGCGTTCCGAGGGGCGCTGCTTCCCTGTAGCAGTGTCACATCGGTCTCTTGATAGCCGTTACTTGCCAAACAAGAAAGGTTGCGAGACTGACGTCGTCAAAACGGTAAAAGAAGTGTTGGAAGACGAAGAGGGCGATGTCCTTGTTTTTCTACCGGGTCGCAAAGAGATAACTCAATGTTGGCAGATGCTTCAAAGTCTGGATGATGTGCTGGTGGTCAAACTGCACGCGTCAGTCAGTGATGAGGAGAGACATAGGGCATTAACCATCCAAAAGCAACGTAAAGTCGTGTTGGCGACCAACGTTGCAGAAACCTCGTTAACGATACCGAATATTCGAGTCGTCATTGATAGTGGATTAGAGCGCAGAACCGTTCAACGAAATGGGCGCACGGCACTCACGTTAACCAATATTTCTAAAGCAAGTGCAGCACAACGAATGGGCCGTGCAGGTCGTGTAGCTGAAGGGATATGCATTCGCTTATTCGGTGAACATGCGCCGCTGGAGATTGTGACGCCTCCCGAGCTTCACCGCGAAGAGCTTGTTGAGCCAATGCTTGCAGCAGCATGTTGCGGTTACCAACTTTCTAAGCTGCAATTTCTCGATATGTTGCCAGAAAAGTCACTGACTTCTGCATCCCAAACGCTGCAAGCGATGGAAGCGATAGATGAGCATGGTGACGTGACTGAGCATGGTCAAAAAGTTTATCCATTACCAATTGATGCCTTGTTCGCTGATTTAGTGACGCGCATTCACGCCAAAACTGAAAAAGAAGCCATGATTGACTTAGCTGCAGCATTATCTGTGCCTGCTCAGATGTATCAATTGCAAGGTGGGGAGTCAGCTGAAACACTGGCACAGCAAGAACCTTTTGGTTGTGATGCATCGTTGATGATTCGCTTAGTGCGAGGAGAACAACTTCCAGGTGTAAGCATCGATGCTAGCGTGCTGGAAGAGGCTCAAGGTTTAGCTACGCAGATGCGAGAAGTGTTTGAACTGCCTGAACTTGAAGTAGCTTCGCGATACAAGCGAGACGAACTCATCAAAGCCATTGCTAAACTGCACCCGGAGTTAGTGTTTGTACGTCGAGAACGTAGACGTGATGCATTGGGCAATGGTGTGATGGAAATGATGGTCGGTCGCAATAGCCGATTTCCAGAAAAGAGCGAAGCCGCATTGGTTTTAGACAGTCATAGCGTACCAGGACGAGGGGTGAAACAAACGCTTAATCTCGCCTCTGTTATGTTACCTGTACCACTTAATTTGCTTCGTGAGTTAGCGTTAGGTGATTGGCAGCAAGGCGAAACCAATTATGATGAACACGAACCGCGAGCCACCATGCATTTGGTTTATGCAGGGCGAACCATCTGTACGGAATACCAAGCACTCCAAGGCGAAGTGGCCGTCCAATCGATAGTTGAAATGATTGAAGATGAAACCTTGTTGCCAGGATTCGCACCGTTAAGAAAACAGCAGATCCAACATTGGAAAATCTATAACACACTTGGAAGGAATCCATATCCAGTCGATAAAACGGCTCTAGACGCATTGTCTTTTTCTACTTGGGTAGTGGAACAGTTGGAAACATTGGGCGTTGAGGGCATTGAAGATATCGGCTTGTTTGAAGCGGATGATATTCCGTTCGAAGGTATTCCGGATTGGGAATATGAAGATTTTGCTGAGCAGTTCCCGCTTAAACTTGTTTTGGCCGAGCTTAAGTTGGATGTGGAATACTTTGTATCGCGCAAGTTGGTGCATGTTGTTTATAGTGGTGGGGGACGCAAAGGCGATCCTAAACGCTGGGAATTGCCTCGCTGGATAGGTTGGAAAGTACAATACAAAAAAGCCAGTCGAGTTGTTGATGTGAAGTAGGCGTTCGGAAAGATAATTGCTTAATTTTTTTCCTTTGCAATTTATGGCCAATATCTTAGCGATAAGGAATGATATTGCCGTTCAGTTTGGGCGGTGTAAAGGAAAACGAAAACGATGAAGTATAAAGTGATTCCACTACTGTTATGTCCCGTATTGGCTTACGGAAAAAGCATAACGCACATTTTAACCTATGAAGACAACGATGTTTTAGGTACCTACACCTCATACATCAATCAAAACGCATACAATGAACTTGGCTCTGAAATGGACTCTTTGCAACATTTTGAAGTCAAGTTTCAAAATTTCGTATCTATTCCATTTTATCGATTCAATTCAGGTACTGCTCTGATGGGCTCGTACACTCAGAAGTCTCTTTTGCAACTTGCTCATTCTGGCATCTCTTCTCTTTCAGAGAGTCTAACTACAAATCACAAGTGGTCTTAGCCCATCAAACAAATATGATGTTATATAACCATCTAGAAATAGGTTATAGACATGAGTCGAATGGTCAATCGAGTAAACTGTCTCGTTGTTGGGATAGATTTTACATTGCGGCAGAACGATTACGCCCACTCCCAGAGCCGAATTGGACTCGGTATTCGTTTGGTGAATTTATAGAGTCTTTTCATTGGCTTGTTGATTTTACCTCGTTTTTTGTTTCAGTATGAATTAGTAATCAATTGAACGCATATATATAGCTAAGCTGTACATCATTTGTTACAAAGTTGGTTTTAATATTTCCTTTTGAATTTAAATGCGGAAATAAAAGACTATTGTTTTATATCCTATTGCTATATCAAAGTAATTGTACGATATTTTGTATAACTCATTTTTAGAGTTTCGAGGCATAGGATGGAACAACAAGGAAAGATGTGCATTGAATTCGATTACACCAGTTTTTTAGGTGCAACAGGCGCTAAAAAGTGGACCTTTTTAGAAGCTTTTGCCACTATCGCACCTATTTTTGGCCTATTGTGGAAACAGAACATCGCGGAATTAAGCAAACCTGAAGATCGCCTTTGGGATGCTGCATTGAAATCGATGTCTTCACGCCAAAGCGATGAATTCAACTTGGTGATACTAGCTAAGCTAGCAAAGCATGAAGGGATTCAAGAACTACGCGTAGTGATGCCTTATTCGTTAGACCCAAAACAAATTGAGTACATTGAATCTAGAAGTAAACTAAAAGTAGATACCACAGAACAAGATGTATTGAATCTAAAGCTCTAACGATAATCTCCAAAAAGCGACCGTAAATCGGTCGCTTTTTTTATACCGTCAATAGACCCAAGCAAGTTACGTTTTCTTTACTGGAGCGCTTAGTCAACCAGTCCGTAGTCTTTACTTAAAATCTCGATGATTTCAGCTTTCGGGTTGTCGCTTAGCTTAATTGGTTGGCCTGTGATCTTTTCGGCGATGCCAATGTAAGTGCGAGAGATGTCCAGCAAAGACGCAACTGGCAGTGCGTTATCGCGAGCCAGTGCTTCACGCTCAGGCATGCGTTCTTTGTTCAGCAGGATGTCTGGGTCAGGGAAGTGGTTAAGCAGAAACTGACGGAAACCTTCTTTCGAGTTTTCCACGATGTTGCCCGCTTGGTATGCTTTCGTATCCCAAATACGTGATGAATCAGGTGTACCCACTTCATCCATGTAAATCAGTTTCTCGTTCCCTGCTGCGTCGTGTACGTAGCCAAATTCAAATTTAGTATCAACGAACGTTTGGTCAATTGTTTCAAGAGCATGGCTGATAACGTTGAAGCCTTCTTTAAGCAACTTCTCGTATTGTGCGATGTCTTCTGCACTAGAGAAATTAAACGCCTCAAAGTTATCCACGATGTTTTGACGAGTGATGTTGACATCATCCGCTTCAGGAACACCAGGAATATCTTTTAGAGTGCCTTTGGTTGACGGTGTCATTAGTAGCTCAGGTAACGCTTTGTCTTTCTCAAGGCCTTCCGGTAGTTGAATACCGCAGAACTCACGTTCACCGTTCGCATAAGCACGCCACATAGAACCAGTAATGTATTTACGGCAGATCGCTTCAATTTTAACTGGCTTGGCTTTTTGAACGATCCACACGAATGGGTGAGGGATGTCTAGAATATGGCTATCCGCAAGACCGTTGTCTTTGAACAATTTGAACCAGTGATTAGAAATCGCGTTAAGAGCTGCGCCTTTACCTGGAACGCCTTTTAGCCCACCTTCACCATGCCAGATACAATCAAACGCGGAGATACGGTCACTGATCACCATGATTGCCAGTGGGGCATCAGGAGCGACATCGTATCCTTTTTCTTTGATCAGTCGTGCGCTGTCTTCTTCAGTTAACCAGTAAACGGAGCGAACTTTTCCGCTATGAACAGGTTTGTGGGTGCGAATTGGCAGGTCGTCATTGACGGCAAGTACTTGATTGGCAAGGCTCATTTCGGCATTCCTATCATCTTAATCAAACGTCATAAAGAGAAGATATTCAGTGAGAATGATTCGCTGAATAAATCGAATGAGGGCATCATACCAGAACTATTTTTACGCGCCAGAGAAAAAGCAAACGTTTGCCTTAATTTGTTGCAGCATAAAAAAGCCTCCTTTAATGGAGGCGTGATGCAGGATGAATAACGTCGATCTTATTAATGATACTTGTTTATTCTGCCTTCGACGAAAAAGACTTCACACTGATAACGCAGGGCAATATCGCGAAGCATTGATTGATTCATCAGCGCAATATTGTTCGATGCGACAATGGCACTGGCGTTCCCAGACTGAATCGCTTTAATCACAATTTCCACTTCAGAAAGCTGTTGAGAAGGCTTCATCTGAATGATGTTTTGACAGCGAATGTTAGACGCAGTAAGTTGCTCAAAATCAGGACGATGGCACTCCGCAGTAAACAGGATCCACTGTTGTTGCTGTGACAATACTGCCAACTTAGCAAGAAGCAGGTCAGACACATCCATAGGCTGTGTTGCTTGTGACAATACGTTGTAGCGAGAGTATGTATGAAATTGACTTTGTAACTGCATCCTACTGTTCCTTTATACATGCTGTGTATATATACAGTAGTTTGTTTTTGATGTCTGATCAACCAATTTTTTATGCACCTAGTGGACTTTTGTTTATACAATCTTGAAATGTTCGGTTTTAAGCTGTTGAATATTAAAGTTTATATTTTTAAGGTTGTTTTTGGATATGTCTGTTATGGATTTAAAAATGTGATGATAATTACATTCTAAGTACGGTATATACAGTGGTTTTTAGTGTGCTATACAGTGCATTTAAGTAATGTGGCTATGCTGGGATAGTAAATGGAAAGGAAAGACGCCGTTAAGAGGATAAATAAGATGTAGCGTCGTGGGGGAGGGGTAGAGCGCGACGATCAAAAAAGCGCCTTGTGAGAAAGGCGCTCTTGAAAATCAGTTCCGTTGATTTACTCTGTCTAATTGGCGTGCGGTGTCATGCGCTCACGCATTTTCATCTCACCTAGATTAAACAAGCGAACATCGATTTTCGCAATGTCGTAGCATGTTTGGCATGAGTGATTGTGCTTGCCATCTAAATAATCGTGACGAGTAATAAAACTTGGTTTTTTACACCAGTCGCAGGTGCCTTCTTCAGTGAACATTGATTTTCTCCCCACCTAGATTAATTATGTGTCGTTAGGTGTCATTTTTCGTGGTTATTATTGCATATAAAACAGTTGAAAGTTAACTGACTGTTAATTTCTTTGAGAGGGAGATCGATTGCGAGCCACTCTTTTTGGGGAAAAAGAGCTCGGATTCAAAAGATATAGAAGTAAACTTTACTCTTTTGTAACATTTTGTGAGATGGTTTTAAATGCGAGATTTAGGCGCTTCATTTCTTCTTCACTTCCTCTTGAGTCAGGGTGATAGAGTTTGGACAATTGTCTGTAGCGCAACTTCACTGTTTTACTGTCTGGAATAGAATGTGGAGTGTACCCAAACATGGCACATGCGACAGCCAGTTTTTGGTTACCAGTTTGCGCTTTTATCTGCTTAAACTCCTTGAATACTTTTTCAAATTGTCGCTTGAGTTGTTTGTTTGCAAACTGTAGTTCATTCACTTGATTTTCTAACTGTTGAGATTTAGCTACTTCGGAAGCTGAATGAATGTGTGCTCGTTTGGAAGACCAACGATAGCCAAATGCGCCACCTCCGATCAAAACAGCCAAACAAAATGTCCCAGCGGCATACCTTATAGTTAAGAACTCAGCCTTTTGTTGCGTTGTGGATATCACTTGTTCTTGCTCTTCTTGAACGATGGCTTTTTTATCTAGATCAACAATCTCTGAGACTTGCTTGGCTCTTAGCTGATTGAAGCGATCCTCCAAAAACTGATTATAGGCTTCTTCTGCTTGAGGGTTTTTGAGTGCGGCGAGTTGGTACCAAGATTCGACGAGGTCAGCCTTCGATACTTGTGCTTGATGATATTGGACAAAGTCTGCCAACAAAAAACCACTATCGGTTGGGTCATTTAAAGCGACAGAAGTGAACCAATAAATTGCTTGTGAGTAATTGATTTCACCAGTGAGACCACGACCGTAATCTGCCGCTAATTGTTTTTGCGCCGGGATATAACCGTGGTAAGCGGATTGTTCTAACCAATAACGTACATCAGAAGGGGAGTCTGGGTTTGGTTTTAGCGCCAGTTGCTGAGCGAGTTCGAACTGAGCTTCAGGTTTTGTCGGATTTTGGAATGCGAGGGCAAGGCTAGATAGGCAGACACTTGAAACAAAGAGAAGAGTCGTGATTCTGAAAGACATTGGGTATGTCAGGTCTAGCGTATTTCACTAGACCTGCTCCGATAATAATGGTTACTACCGGTATGGTGCTACTAAATTACTTCAGTGGCAAGATCTGGATTTCAACACGGCGGTTGCAAGCACGACCTTCAGAAGTTTGGTTTGAACACAGTGGGTTACGTTCACCATAACCACGAGCGATTGCACGGCCAGGTGCAACGTTTTGAGATACTAGGAACTGACGTACTGATTCGGCACGGCGCTCAGATAGTGTTTGGTTGTATGAGTCGCTACCCGTGCTATCGGTGTAGCCATCAATCACTAAGCTTGTATCTGGGTACTCAACGAGGATACGAGCGACGCCACGAAGAGTATTGTGAATGCTTGCATCTAATTGGTAAGAGCTCGATGAGAATCCAATGCCGTTTTCCATGCGAAGTAACAGTTGATTTTCACCAACACGCTCAACTTGTACGCCAGAGTTTAGTAGTGCACGTCGCAGTTCTGCTTCTTGTTTATCGAAGTAGTAGCCAACACCCGCACCGGTTGCACCGCCAGCTGCAGCGCCGATTAATGCGTGTTTGCGACGTTCTTTTGCGTTGTCACCCGTTGCCAAACCGATAGCCGCACCTGCGATTGCACCGATCAGTGCACCTTGTGTCGTCGAGTTTGTTTCGTACTCACCTGTGGTTGCGTTTTGTCGTTGAGTAGCTTGACAGCCTGTAAGTGCCAGCACTAGCGCAAGTGCAATAGACATCTTTTTCAAGGGAATATCTCCGTATAAAACTGAGGCGCAGGCGCACCTCATAATAAGTGTTGGATTATGGATGAATAGTTATTGATATTTGTTATGTGAACGTCAGATTGACTCATGATTGAGAAAGAACTACTTGTTTTCTAACATTCTTCTTGCTTGCTCCCCGCCAACCCCACGGTTAACAGATACTCTGCGACCTTTTTTAAGTCCGACTTCATAATCGGCGGTGAGGTTTTTCATCGCTTCTTTAAGCTGCTTCTTAAATGTTTCACGGTCGATGTTTTTAAATTCTTTATCAATGTAGTTGTTGATTTTGTTGGCAGACTCTTCGTCTGGCGAGATCACGGGCAGTTTTTCTAACGCGCCTTCCACCCAGCCTGATACAAAGGAGTTCACTCGACGGGTCACTTCCATCGAAGAGGTACCAGAACCCGCAAAGCTGTTGCGAAACTGACCTGTGCTCTCGTTCAACTCGCGGTAAATAATGTCAAAAGCAAAGGCCGCAAAAATGGCGCGATCAGCTTCACCGATAAATTCAACGCGCTTAAGCCCTTTATGATTCAACAAAACGGCTTCAACACCAAACTTGGTGTTAATACCACGAATCACACGCAGTAGTGTAGAGCTGATATTCGCTGGCAATAGGTGAGAAGATTGAGTTTTCCCCATTTTGATAAACTCAATATCGTCTTTATCTAATCCATATTTGAGCATGAGGCTGTGGGCCATTTTAATGGCGTTAGCAGCCTCATTCACGTTGGCAGAATTACCCAACTCTAAACACTTGGCGATTTTTTTCAGGGCTTTTTGTTTATTCATCGGCGACCAGTAACGAGAACAAAAAATTTATGAAGTCGGCTATATTACCTTTTTTGCTTCAAAAGCGAAACAAGAGGTGAGAGAGAAAGAGGGGGGAGAGTAAATAAAGCCCCTAGTGGTAGGGGCTCAAAAGTAGCTTGTGATGATGGGGAACTTACAGGCCTAATTGGTCGAGCAGATCATCGGCTTCATTTCTTGAGCTTGTGGACTGCGCTGCGTTATCGGCCATACTTTTGCGTGTAGCTTCTAGAATGTCATCGGGACATTCATCTGCTGCCACTTCAAACTCTTCGAGTTGGATAAACTCAGTTTTGTCCATCGCTAACTCTAGGTAGAAAATATTGTTGTCAGCGGTAGAAAACGTTACACGGCGCGCCTGAGGTCGGTCTAGGTTGGTATCTACTTGCAGAATGACTTGCTTGTTTAGCGCTAGCATCTTTGGTTGATTTTGAGTGATATTCGTTTGCAGTTCTTTGCGAATCTTATTGGTGAAATCACCAACCAGTTGGTTCATCAGTTCACCAAGTACGTTACCCACTTCATCGGAAGTATGTGAAATCGCCAATTCTTCTTCAGGCATGCCCATGTTGCGCATGTAGTTGGTGTAAATCTCTAGTGCTGCTTTTGCTGTAAAGTTAATGACAACCAGACCAGTGAAACCGCCGTCAAACAATACAAAGCAACCAAAATCAGGTTTTAAACTGGTTTTGTTGATCTTTTGCACCATTGCAGAGTAGTTAACTTGTGATGACGTAGCGGACGTGAGGACGCCAGAAACAGACTGGCAAAGTTTTAAAAGAATATCTTCAGTCGTGACAACTTTATTTTTTTTCATTCCGAAAGCTCATAGTGAGATGCTATTTTCTTTTCAATGTAAGCGATTAACGCCTAAGAAATAAAGCATCTTGCATTGAGATTCTGATTTGATCGCTTTTTTAAATGTTGTAAAGTGACGAAATTCAAGGAATATTACCTTATTCGTTCTTCAACCCCGGCTTCTCTCTGAGGCATGAAGCAGGCGGATGATGTTTAGTTATATAACCCGTGGCTGATTGGATCAGCGCAGTAGGGGCAGGAAGCAAATGTTACCAAGATTACACTCGCAAACGGATGTCGATCCTCTTGTTCTTCGTTTTCTCAAAGAGCTTGACCAATCCGGGTTCACTGGCGATATTGAAAGCCAATACTCAAGCCGTCTCGCGGTAGCCACCGATAATAGTGTTTACCAACAACTTCCTCAGGCTGTTGTTCATCCTAAAACCACTCAAGATGTTTCCCTTATCGGCAAGTTAAGCAATACCGAAGAGTTCGAACGCATTACATTTTCTCCTCGTGGTGGTGGCACGGGCACCAACGGTCAGTCGCTGACTAAAGGGATCGTGATCGATTTATCTCGCCACATGAACAAAGTTCTTGAGGTAAACAAAGAAGCAGGCTGGGTTCGCGTTCAAACGGGGGTTGTTAAAGATCAACTGAACGATGCCGTTCGCCCCTACGGTTATTTCTTCTCTCCAGATTTATCGACCAGTAATCGCGCAACGATTGGTGGGATGATCAATACCGATGCTTCTGGGCAAGGTTCCCTAAAATACGGTAAAACCTCTGATCATGTTCTCTCACTGCAAGCGGTCTTCGCAGATGGATCGATTTTGGAATCTGATCTCTCTCATGGTTTACCTCGTAAGGGTGAGTTTGCAGAGGAAGCAATGCGCGTGACGGAGTCGGTTTGTCGTGAAAAGCGTCAGCAGATCAACGATAAGTTCCCTCCACTCAATCGTTTTCTGACGGGGTATGACCTAAAGAATGCCTTTGATGAAGACAAAGATAGCTTCGATATTACCCGCGTATTATGTGGCGCTGAAGGTTCTCTGGCAATTATCACTGAAGCCAAGCTCAACTTAACGCCTATTCCCAAAGCGCGTACCTTGGTGAACGTTAAATATAACAGCTTTGATTCTGCATTGCGTAACGCGCCATTGATGGTAGAAGCGAACGCTCTGTCGGTTGAAACTGTCGATTCAAAAGTTCTTAATCTCGCTAAACAAGATATTGTTTGGCACACCGTAAGTGACTTACTCACCGACGTACCAAATAAAGAGATGCTGGGTATTAACATGGTGGAATACGCAGGTCAGGATGAGGAAGAGGTGACGGCACAAGTCGCTGCGTTGACTGCCAAGCTGGATACCATGTTAGAAACTGAGGAAGCCGGCATCATTGGTTACCAAGTGTGTAGTGATGTCGCCAGTATTGGGCGTATTTACAACATGCGTAAGAAAGCGGTGGGTCTACTAGGGGCGGCGAAAGGTCGCGCGAAGCCCGTTGCCTTTGCGGAAGATACGTGTGTCCCCCCCGAAAACCTGGCGAATTTTATTGAAGAGTTTCGTGAGTTGCTGGATGCGAAATCGCTTAACTACGGCATGTTTGGTCATGTTGATGCGGGCGTATTGCATGTTCGTCCGGCGCTTGACCTGTGTGACCCTCATCAAGAAGCCTTGATGCATGAACTCTCGGATGATGTGGTTAAGCTGGTGGCAAAATATGGTGGCTTGATGTGGGGTGAGCACGGCAAGGGCTTCCGCTCCGAATATGGCCCCGAGTTCTTTGGTGAAGAGCTGTTTACCGAATTACGTAGAGTCAAAGCGGCTTTCGATCCGTACAATAAAATGAACCCAGGCAAGATCTGTACACCATTAAACAGTGATGCAGAGTTGGTCAAGGTGACCGATACAAAGCGTGGTTATTTTGATCGTCAGATTGACGTTCAAGTGCGCGATAGCTTCAAACAGGCCATGGAGTGTAATGGTAACGGCTTATGCTTTAACTACGACACTAGTTCGCCAATGTGCCCCTCAATGAAGGTAACAGCAGATCGTCGCCATTCACCAAAAGGACGGGCGGGTTTAGTACGTGAATGGTTACGCCAGTTGACTGAGCAAGGCATCGATATTCTTGATTTAGAGAAGCAGATACTCGAAAACAAGCCGGCCATCAAAACCATGATCGATCGCGTGCGGCATTCGATTAATCGTCGTCACGAGTACGATTTCTCACACGAAGTGTACGAAGCAATGAATGGCTGTTTGGCGTGTAAAGCGTGTGCCAGTCAATGTCCTATAAAAGTAGACGTGCCAAGCTTCCGCTCTCGCTTCCTCAATATTTACCACTCGCGTTACCAACGCCCGGTAAAAGATTATTTGGTGTCAAACATCGAAACGATGTTGCCTTTCATGGCAAAGGCGCCAAGTGTGGTGAATGGGATGCTGAAGCAGTCTTGGGTACAAAGTTTAACCGCTTCTACTGTAGGTTATCTGGATGCGCCTTTATTGTCTGTTCCAACGTTGAAGGAGCGCGTTGAGTCGTTGACCACGGCTTATGATCTTCAAGCTTTGAGCGGGTTATCATCCGAGGATAAGAAAAAGCATGTACTTATCGTTCAAGATCCATTCACCAGTTACTACGATGCAGAGGTAGTGGAAGACTTTATCAAGCTCGTCAAAAAGCTAGGGATCAATCCGGTACTTCTTCCGTTTAAACCAAACGGCAAAGCGCAGCACATCAAAGGTTTCTTGCGCCAGTTTAGAAATACCGCTCAAGATACCGCGAAGTTCCTGGAAATGGTTGCAGGTTTGAATATCCCAATGGTTGGCGTCGATCCTGCTCTGGTACTTTGCTATCGTGATGAGTATGCAGAGGTCTTAGGTTGCCAGCGTGGTGAGTTTGATGTGCTTACTGCACATGAATGGCTTCACCCAAGATTGAGCGAGTTCGATGTGCATGAGCCAAAAGAGCAAGCGCCTTGGTATTTATTCGCACATTGCACCGAGAAAACCAAAATGCCAAACGCAGAAAAAGAGTGGGGCGCAATTTTTATTCACTTTGGTGCTGTGTTGAAGGCAGTGCCTGTTGGCTGTTGTGGTATGGCGGGGACATTCGGTCATGAGGTGGATAAATTTGCAATCTCGGAAGATATTTATGACCTGAGTTGGAAACCAAACTTGGACAAAGTCGACAACGAGAGATGCTTGATTACGGGCTATTCATGTCGAAGCCAGGTGAAGCGTTTTGAAGGCATCAAACCTAAGCACCCAATACAAGCATTACTAACGCTTATATAGGGTTAGCGAATCTACACTTTCATAAGGATATGAAAATTGAAAATTCTTGAGCTTAAAGTACCACCTGTGGCTGTGTTTTTAGCGGTTGTATTATTGATGTATTGGTTAAAAGAGATATCGCCAGCGCTATTAATTACGGTGCCTTTTGTCAAAGTTGTTTCTGCGGGTTTAACTGGCATTGCGGTTTTTGTCGCTGCTGCGGGTATTTATGAGTTCCGTAAAGCAAAAACGACGGTGAACCCCATCAAGCCTGAATCGGCGTCATCGGTGGTTAATACGGGTGTTTTTGCCTACACTCGAAACCCGATGTACTTTGGATTACTATTGATTATTATTGCATTGGGTCTTTGGTGGCAACATTTAAGTGTAATACTTTGCGGCGCTTTGTTTGTGGCTTATATGAATCGGTTCCAAATTAAACCCGAAGAGCGCGCGTTAGAAAGGCTATTTGGCGAAGATTACGTCGATTATAAGAATCAGGTTCGTCGCTGGATTTAAACGTGGAATAGCGAAACAGAGCAAAGAGAGCCCAACAAATGGTTGGGCTTTCTTTTTTATTCAATAGGCCTACAGGGGGCTTAGGCTGCTTTAGTGAACTTTGCTAAAAAAGCGTCTTTGCGTTCTTGGAAGCGCTGTACTAGATCATCTACTGCTTCTTGATCGTAGGGTTTAAGTCCTGTCGCCACCATACGTTTAATGCCTGTCCCAACCACATTGCCGTCTTGCTTAAATGCAAAGTTCAGCGTTACGACACCACGCTTTCCTTCAACATCAAATGTAGCACCAGTAAAGGCCACTTCAGGGTTTGTGAGATCAAGTCGGCTGAATTCGACTTCCATGCTCTCATAAATCACCAATGGACGTTGGCAGTTGATCATCATTTGTTTCTCTTTCATCAGAGGAACCATGATGTGTGGGAAGTTCATACCAGAAAATTGAACATAGTTAGTTACTACATGTTCAATGAATGCAGGGTCGTGATTGGTATCGCCTTCGCGCGACATGAGCAAGTATTCTTTACCAGTCTCATCCACCACAGTACTTTCTTTTTCACACTTATTTTCAATATGCAGTGCAATGCCCGCACTCACCATGCCTGAGAAATTGAAACGCATCTTCTGACTGACGCCTTCTTTGCTGAGAAGAACCGCGAAAAGTAGGTCTCCTGGGACACAAAAGCGCTTATTGTCTTCATCATGGATAGGGTTGTAATCACCGGCAACACGTTTAGCAAAATGGCTTGCTTGTTCACGGGTGAATTGAAACTGGTGATTAGTGTGTGAATAATAAGGTGTTAGAAACATAATTTTTAGATAGTAACCAAAACTGTCAGGGATTATATGCGAATATCTTAGTGACAATGGTCCATCCAGTGACACCTTAACAATGAAACGATAACGCAGTGAAATAAAATACTAAAGCATGTGTCTCTGCTTGTGTTTATTCAGTATGGCAATAATTCATTGATTTACTATTTCCTGCGCGGCTTAATGGGGATAAATAGAATAAAGGCTCCATGATGGAGCCCTTAGATTAGAAAAAGAATGAATGTTGCTTAGCGCAAGCTAGGTAGCAATTGCTCAGGCATAAATGCATTGTGAAGTGCTAGTTTAAGTAACGCATTGGCTTGCTCAATGTCTGGTGCGAAGTAACGGTCTTTATCGTAGAACGACACTTTCTCACGCAGCATTTGCTTTGCAACCTCAATACGCTCAGAGGATTTGTTTGGTGCACGGAAATCCAATCCTTGGGCGGCCGACAAGTACTCTACTGCCAAGATGCCACGCGTGTTTTCACCCATCTCTTTCAAACGACGAGCGGCAAAGGTGGCCATTGATACGTGATCTTCTTGGTTAGCTGATGTTGGTAAACTATCAACCGAAGCTGGGTGAGCTAGTGTTTTATTCTCACTCGCAAGCGCCGCCGATGTCACCTGCGCAATCATAAAGCCCGAGTTTACACCGCCGTTGTCGACCAAGAATGGCGGGAGCTTCGACAGAGCACTGTCGATCAGCAGTGCCATACGGCGCTCCGATAAGCTACCAATCTCCGCAATGGCTAGCGCAAGGTTATCCGCCGCCATAGCAACTGGCTCGGCATGGAAGTTACCACCGGAGATGATGTCATCGTCTTCCGCAAACACCAATGGGTTATCTGATACTGAGTTTGCTTCCACTTGTAGAATGTCGGCTGCATTTCGAATTTGCTGTAAACACGCGCCCATTACTTGAGGCTGACAGCGCAGTGAATATGGGTCTTGCACTTTCTCACAGTTGGTGTGGGATTCACCAATCTCGCTGGTCGATCCTAGCATATGTCGATACGCCAATGCCGCATCCATTTGACTGCGATGGCCACGAACGCGATGGATACGTGGGTCGAATGGTCGACGACTGCCTAATGCTGCTTCTACAGACATGGCGCCACAAACGGTAGCGGATGAGAACAGGTCTTCAGCGATGAACAGGCCTTCTAGTGCAAACGCCGTTGACGCTTGAGTACCATTAAGCAAGGCAAGACCTTCTTTAGGAGCGAGTGTGATTGGTTCAAGACCTGCAATTTGCAGAGCTTCTAGACCTGAAATGACTTTGCCATTGTGACGTGCTTGGCCTTCACCGAGTAGAACAGTACTCATGTGAGCCAAAGGAGCCAAGTCACCCGATGCGCCTACTGAGCCTTTTTGTGGCACACATGGGTAAACTTGCGCGTTCACTAGGTCAATGAGCATGTTAATAACTTTCAAACGCAAGCCAGAGAAGCCACGCGCAAGGCTGTTGATCTTCAGTACCATCATCAAACGAACGGTTTCGTCTGACATGAATTTACCGATACCAGCAGCGTGTGAAAGTACAATACTGCGTTGCAATGTTTCTAAATCTTCTGGAGCAATGCGTGTGTTCGCGAGTAGACCGAAACCCGTATTGATGCCGTAAACGGTGCGATCGTCTGCAATCACACGTTCGACAACTTTCGTACTTTCCTCAATGGCTGGAATGGCTTGTGGGTCGAGCGTAAGGTTAACAGGTGAGCGGCTCACCTGACGCAGTAAGTTTAAGCTAATATGGCCTGGTTTTAGCGTTAAATTGAGCATGTCTTTTATCCTTACTTCAGCTTTTTCAGTTCTTCATTGAGCATTGGCAAATCCAGTTTTTGCTCGGCTGCACACTGTTTTGCTATATCATAACCAGCATCGGCATGACGCATAACACCCGTCGCTGGGTCATTGTGAAGTACGCGAGCAATGCGCTCAGACGCTTCATCACTGCCGTCACAACAAATCACCATACCTGAATGTTGAGAGAAGCCCATACCAACGCCGCCACCATGGTGAAGCGATACCCAAGTTGCACCACCCGCGGTGTTTAATAGGGCATTGAGTAGTGGCCAATCCGAGATTGCATCAGATCCATCCATCATGCCTTCGGTTTCGCGATTCGGGCTGGCTACCGAGCCTGAATCTAAGTGGTCACGGCCAATAACAACCGGCGCTTTAAGTTCACCGTTTTTCACCATTTCATTGAAGGCTTGGCCAAGGCGTTCACGGTCTTTCAGGCCCACCCAACAGATGCGCGCAGGCAGACCTTGGAACTGAATGCGTTCACGTGCCATGTCTAGCCAGTTGTGTAGGTGAGGGTTATCCGGGATCAGCTCTTTTACTTTCTGATCGGTTTTATAGATGTCCTCTGGATCGCCAGACAGCGCTGCCCAACGGAATGGTCCAATGCCTTCACAGAACAGAGGGCGAATATAAGCTGGTACGAAACCAGGGAAATCAAACGCATTGTCGACGCCTTCTTCCAAGGCCATTTGACGAATGTTGTTACCGTAATCCAGTGTTGCAGCGCCGCGGTTTTGCAGCTCTAGCATGGCTTGAACTTGCACTGCCATTGATTGTTTCGCAGCTTTAACCACGGCCGCTTCGTCTCGCAAGCGCATTTCTGCTGCGTGAGACATGCTCCAACCTTGAGGCAAGTAGCCGTTCAATGGATCGTGCGCAGAGGTTTGGTCTGTTACTACGTCTGGCGTGATGTTACGTTCCACAAGCTCTGGGAAGATGTCTGCTGCGTTACCTAGTAGACCGACAGAAATAGGCGTGTCGGACTCTTTGATCATCGCTAGCGCTTCATCTAGCGATGTGGCTTTCTTGTCGACGTAGCCTGTGCGTAGGCGGTAATCGATGCGTGACTCGTCACACTCAACAGCAATCATAGAAAAGCCCGCCATTGTACCTGCTAGAGGCTGAGCTCCACCCATGCCACCAAGACCACCAGTCAGGATCCATCGGCCTTTTGCGTCACCGTTAAAGTGCTTTTTCGCGACCGAGACAAAGGTTTCGTAAGTACCTTGGACAATGCCTTGTGAGCCGATGTAAATCCAGCTACCTGCGGTCATTTGTCCGTACATCATCAAGCCTTCTTTATCGAGCGCATTGAAGTGCTCCCAATTGGCCCAATGTGGTACAAGGTTTGAGTTCGCAATCAAGACGCGTGGCGCATTTTTATGAGTCGGGAAAACGCCGACTGGTTTGCCTGATTGGACTAAAAGCGTTTGGTCATCGTCGAGTCTTTCTAACACTTCCACAATCTTATCGAAGCATTCCCAATTTCGTGCTGCACGGCCGATACCACCGTATACCACAAGTGAGTGGGGATGCTCGGCGACATCTGGGTCGAGGTTGTTCATCAGCATACGAAGTGGGGCTTCTGTAAGCCAAGATTTCGCGCGCAGCTCATTACCGCGTGGAGCACGAATTGTTCTACTTGTATCAAGTCGTGGATCTTGTCCCTGGCGCAGTGTCATTTTAAGACTCCTTTAGTTTTACGTTCATACCAAGTCTGTGCTTGGTTATTTCTACTCGAATAAAGTGCAATTTGAATTGGGTCTTATTCGAGTTAATTGTTATTGGTTTCGGTTAGTTAGGCTTATGCTTTTTCTCTGCCATGGCATTGGCGATGTCCCAGCATAAGCGGGCGGCTAATCGAGCCGTTTGGCTATCGACATCATAAGTGGGGTTGTACTCAGCAATGTCTGCCAGCATCAGTTTATTTTTGTAATGCAGGATTCGGTCGAGAAACGGCGAAATGATGTCATAACTGACGCCTCTTGCCGCTGGAGCACTCACGCCCGGAGCGGTCGCTGCAGGAAAGACATCCAAATCAATCGTCAGATAAAGGTAATCGCAGTCATCGATAAAGTGTTGCAGCTGAGTCAGGTGGTAGCTGTGGTTCATGTAGCAGAGTTGCTTATCTTCTACATACCAAACATTCAGGTCATCCGCTTTTTGGAACAGCGCCTTTGTATTGCTGCTGCGACTGACGCCAATGCAGGCGTAGTGGAATGTCCAATCGTTACGTTGACAGAAGTGATGGATTTGATTGAAAGGCGTCCCTGAGCTTGGTTTTACGTCCGCGATTGAACTTTCAAAAGCGCGTAGGTCAAAGTGGGCATCGAAATTGATAATACCAATCTTAGGTTCCTTCGCTGGGTGATGAGTTTTGAAGTATTTTGCCAATCCAGAGAAAGACGCCCACGCAATTTCATGTCCACCGCCTAGCACGATAACTGGTGTGTGCGGTAATGCTTTTGCTACTGTTTCGGCGCATTGAGTTTGGCTGCTTTCAAGAAAATCGTCATCGCAGACTACCGTACCCAAATCATAAAGTTGTGCTTGCTGGTGCCATGCTAAATTGGCTAACGCTCGGCGGATCAAATCTGGCGATTTTTTTGCACCGATGCGACCTTTGTTTCTCGCTACACCTGCATCAGTTGCAAAACCAAGAATGGAGACTCCTTGGCTCACGTTTACTAACTCATCAGTGGATTTATGCTTAATGACATGGTGAACACGTAGGCCAAGCTCGCCGTCTTCAGCATCATGGCGGCCTTGCCAGTGGAAAAGCGGGGTGTTTTGCTCAGATTGAGACATGTTGCAGTCCTTTGTGGGAGACATAGTCACCATTTACTATACGACCTATCAGGCGTTTTGCGCCGACCTGATAGCTTAGATCCGCAGGGTGATCGATATCCCAAATAGAGAAGTCTGCATCAAAGCCAACCTTAATCACGCCACGAGACCCTCCATAACCTAATGCCTTCGCTGCGTTTTGAGTCACACCACGTAACGCCTCTTGCGGGGTTAACTGGAAGAGGGTGCATGCCATGTTCATCATTAACGTTAAATCTGCAAATGGAGAGGTGCCGGGGTTAATGTCTGTGGCGATTGCCATGGGGACTTGATGTTGTCTCAGCAACTCAATGGGTGGTAACTGGGTTTCACGCAAGAAGTAGAAAGCTCCAGGCAGTAAGGTCGCGATGGTGTCAGATTTCGAAAGCGCAATCACACCTTGCTCATCGAGGTACTCAATGTGGTCTGCGGATAGGCCGTTGTATTGTGCTGTCAGTGCTGTCCCGCCCATATTTGATAGTTGCTCGGTGTGGCCTTTAACACTCAAGCCGTATTGCTTTGCTGCCTGAAAGACACGCTCGGTTTGCGCTAAATTGAATCCAATTGACTCACAAAACACATCCACGCTGGTGGCGAGCTTTTCTTCAGCGGCGAGAGGAATGATGTCGTCACAAATGTGTTGGATATAATCGTCAGCACGGTATTTGTATTCTGCAGGAAGCGCATGAGCGGCAAGCAGTGTCGTGGTGATTTTTACTTTGCGCTGTTGCTCAAGAGCTTTCGCCGCACGCAGCATTTTGATTTCGTCTTGCAGTGTTAATCCATAACCGGATTTCACTTCGATAGAAGTCACACCGCTTGCAAGTAGGCCATCAAGGCGTGGTAGTGCAAGTTCGATGAGTTGTTCTTCTGTTGCTTTGCGGGTTGCATGAACGGTGGACAGAATACCGCCGCCCTGCTTTGCGATGTCTTCATAAGGTACGCCGTTAAGGCGCATTTCGAACTCGTTAGCACGATTCCCGGCATAAATGAGGTGGGTGTGACAATCAATCATTCCCGGCATCAACAGTTTGCCTTGAAGGTCAATGGCTTGATTATATTGGTCTGGAGCCAGAAGGGATTCGTTATGTTCGTTGTCTTTACCTTGTCCAGTGGTGCTGATCGCGACAATTTTTCCTGACCGAATACCGACACGAGCAATGAGAGTAGGTAAGTATCCTTGCTCTCCTTCTTGCATGGTCACTAGGCGGGCATTTTCAATCAGCAAATCCATTTCAACTCATCCCATTTTTTGCTAGTTTAAATGTATATACAAATAAATAGGAGAAAAAATCATCACTGGCAAGAGTAATGTTGCTGAAATGTGATCAAAACGAAGAAGTAACGCCTAGTTTACAGCAGGATCTTAGAGCTTAATTTGTACTTGTTGCCTGGATGGTAAAGCTGTGCAGTACTCACAAGCTTATCTTGGCTCCAAGTGCGACGGTTAAGTAATAAGCACGGTTCGTTGGTTTGCATATTTAGGTCCTGTTTGATGCGTCCATCAGGCACAATGGCTTCTACGGTATGTTCAATAGCACTGAGTGGGCAATTATCAGAAAGGTACTGGTTTGGCGTGATGCAAGTGAAATCTTGACTGAGATAGTTTGGTGCGTATTGGCTATTGACCCAGCGCAGTTCAAGTTGGATTGGCGTGTTGTCTTCAAAGTGTATGATCTTGCTATAAAACACCGTCGTACCAAGCATCACGCCAAGTTTGATGGCGATGGCGTCATCGGCTTTTATCGATATTTGCTGAATGACTTCACTGTGATGAGTTCGCCCGCGACTTTGGACTTCTTCAGCGATATTACGGATATCTAATAGAGGGGATTCTGATTTTTCGGCCGGCTCGCAAACGAATGTGCCAAGACGAGGGCGGCGTTGAAGCCTACCTTCATTCACTAAATCGCGAATCGCTTTGTTGACCGTCATACGGCTCACACCAAACTGTTCCGTCAGTTCGATTTCTGTTGCGATACGATGCCCAGGAACCCACTCTCTGGACTCAATCTTATCGACGATAAACTGTTTGATTTGCATGTAGAGTGGGGCAGCCATGTTTATTTCCTTTTAATTGACTATACAAATGGTGCGCAATCCATGGACAAATTGCAAGCAGTGGAAGCTATTTGTGAGTTGATAAAAGGAATTAGTCCGCATTCCTGGAGTCTATTACTTGCAGGAGCTGTATCTGTTGTGTAAACAGATATTCATCGAATCAAAATAATGAAGACAGACAGTCACAAAGGGGTCCCATGTTTAAAAAACTAAAAGCGTCGCTTGGCATTGGCTCGGCAAAAGTCGATACCATATTAGATGAAATGAGTGTGTACCAAGGCTCGACTTTGAAAGGGTACGTTCAGATAATAGGAGGCGATGTAGAGCAGCAAATTGATGCGATTACCATTAAGCTGAATACTGAGATGAAAGTTGAGGTGGACGATAGCGTTAGCTACCAGAGCTTTACGATTGACAAATTGAAAGCGGTTGAACCATTTGTTATTCAACCAAATGAAGAGAAGCAGGTACCATTCGAACTTAAGCTGCACGATGAAACGCCAATCACTGCCGTCAGCGCATTAAAGAATCAATGTCATGTATGGGTTGAAACTACATTAGATATTGGCTTCGCGATTGATCCCCGTGACCGTGACTATATTGAAGTCAAGCCATTACCAGTTGCAGCACGTGTGATTGGTGCTATTGAGCAGGCGGGCTTTACTATGGTGAAAGCGGATGTCGAAAAGGGGAACTTACGCGGTAATACTTTTTCTTCACGTTCCGGTATCTACCAAGAACTGGAATTTCGCAATAATGGCTTTATCTCAACCAAGGAAATCGAACTGTCATTTATATTAGATCGTGAAGTGATGCACTGTCTGGCGGAAATCGATCGTTCTCTCAGTTTCTCTGGTGACCAATACCGTTCATTTTCGCTGCCATTGAATGCAACTGATGCTCAAGTTGCTTCGGCGGTGGCCCCTATCATCAATTTATAATCTGGCTCTTCTCGAGTTCGGAAAATGAGTACCGATATTTGCATGTTAATACGGTATCGGTACGATTATGCAAGTTTTCGCCTTCACTCAGTACGTTCATATTCGCTTTTCCTCTGAACGCGCACGTTTCACTACAATTAATGCGTACCTATCAGGGCACAATGATATCCTTCATCTAGGTGATGTTAAGTCATCTCTGCATGTTAAATTCATCGATTAAAGGCATAGAAATGTGCCTGTCGTGAGGCTTTGTTGCTTAATTCAAAGATAAGACACGCTGCGCCATTGTGCTTAATTCTTTCAGGCATACTTAGCCTCGAAAGCTTGTTCAGTGCTTTGATCGTGGCGTTAAGTCTCGCCAACTTGAGCGTTGTCGTTCCTCAGGCTTAATTTCCCCCCCTATCAACGGCTTCACTCGATACATTGCTGTCTCTGATAGCGAACGCTTATGATAGCCATGTCGCTTTTTTCACGCCTTGTTAGAGCCGTAGATCTTCTGACAACCTACCGCTAAGGTGCGAGGATGTCCTTGATCCAGAAAGTCGGTTCAACTAGCCCAAATTGAATGGCTAGCTCTTGTTCTTCTGTCTAAACTCAAACAGCACTATTGTATTTCACCATAAAAAGTAAGCTATCCTGATCTCTTTGCGTTTAACTATAAAAATCATTCCCATCATCATGCTTAGCTTCGTCTTTAGGTTCTCAACTAGGGGGTGTTGTTATGATAATTGCCGAATACATTGTCAAACTACTGAGGGAAGCGAGTATTCAACGCATTTGGGGAGTAACGGGTGACTCTCTGAATGGCTTAGCAGATAGCCTTAAGTCCGATGGAAGCATTCAGTGGATCGGCGTAAGACATGAAGAAGTGGCTGCATTTGCCGCGGGAGCAGAGGCGGAAGTATCCCAGTCTCTGGCTGTTTGTGCAGGATCATGCGGACCTGGTAACATGCACCTTATCAATGGCTTATATAATTGCTATCGTAATCAAGTGCCAGTTCTTGCCATTGCTTCTGATATTCCTTCAACGGAAATTGGCACTCATTACTTCCAAGAAACCGATCCAAAAACACTATTTTCGGATTGCAGTGTCTATTGTGAAAAAATCACCACACCAGAACAAATGCCTCAAGTCTTTGAAACGGCAATGCGTCAAGCTTTACTAAAGCGCAGTGTGAGCGTGGTGGTATTGCCTGGTGATATTGCTCTCAAAGCTCTCCCCAAGGAAACGGACATAAAATGGCAGACACCATCGCTGCCACGCTTAGAACCCGCATCAGAAGCAACCCAATCAGCCGCAGATTACCTCAACAAGGCCAAGCGCGTGACCCTGCTGTGCGGGGGTGGGTGTCAATTTGCTCATAGCGAAATTCTCCAACTGGCGGATATCCTGCAATCACCCGTTGTGCATGCGCTTCGAGGAAAAGAGTTCATCGAATATGATAATCCATACAGCGTTGGAATGACCGGATTAATTGGCTTTGAATCTGGCTATCATGCAATGGAACATGCCGATACCCTGGTGCTTATTGGTACTGGCTTTCCTTACCGACACTTTTATCCTAAAAATAAAACCATTATTCAAATTGACCATTCGCCCGCAGCAATCGGCCGCCATGTCCAAGTTGATGTCGGTATAGTAAGTGATACAATTGCGGCTTTGGATGCATTGACCCCTCTTCTCCAACACAAAACGGATGACCGTTTTTTAAAAGCGTGCTTAAAGCACTATACCGCCACCCGAAATCAGCTTGATAACTTGGCTGAGATAAAACCGAAAAGCCACCAAATTCACCCACAAACATTAGCTAAAACCCTAAGTGACCTTGCCGCAGAAGATGCCATCTTTACTTGCGATGTCGGAACCCCAACACTCTGGTCTGCCAGATATTTGCAAATGAACGGACAACGCCGATTGATAGGCTCGTTTAACCATGGCTCAATGGCCAATGCGCTCGCTATGGCATTAGGGGCTCAATCTACCAATTCAAAACGGCAAGTTGTTGCTTTTTGTGGTGACGGCGGGTTCTCAATGTTAATGGGAGACTTATTAACTCTGCTACCCTACGGACTGAATATCAAAATCGTGGTGCTCAACAATCAATCTTTAGGATTCGTCGATATGGAGATGAAAGCCGCAGGCTTTGTTTCAGATAGTACAAAGCTTGATAACCCAAGTTTTGCTGAAATTGCTCGGGCTTGCGGGCTTAAAAGCGACATCGCGACACAACCGCAAGAGTTGGCCGACAAAGTGTCTTCTTTGCTCAATCACGATGGTCCCGCCTTGCTTGAAGTCATGACTGATCATCATGAACTGAGTATGCCTCCGAGTATTAATGTACAACAAGTCAAGGGGTTTAGCCTCTATGCGTTAAAAGCCATATTTAACGGCTATGGTGATGAGTTAGTGGACATTGTCAAAATAAATCTGTTGCGATAAGCCAACTTAACCTGAACTCGAAAAGTGCAGGGTTGATAAACCTGGACTCTCTCGAATTCAGGTTAGTCACCTTGGCGAGCTCTAATCTAGGCTCAATTGTCGAATTTGATTAGCGGATAGATGATACATCTTCGCTATTTCAGCGGCCGCCAATGCCACCTTCGTTTTAAACTCGGGGGGACTAGTACTGCAGCCTAATTATTCTATGAACTGTGGAAGGTCTCGTTTGTTTAGTGACTTAGCCATTAGGACGGCGCTTATCGCCAAATGAATTTTTCAATGCCGTTGAGAGGTCTGCAAGAATTCATTCATTCTATTTTCAAGCTTGCTCAGCGGCCTTTGTTATGCCCTCATTATTCATGCATTAGCAAGCGAGCCAAAGCGGTTGGCGTTGCGTTTAAGGCCAAAACTAAAGGAGCTATCCAGTGTTTAACCATCGGTGTTACAGGGCTGAAGGTCTACGGTGAGGGCGAGTGGAAAGTAAAAAAGCATGGTATTAACGGGAAACGCTAAATCTGGCGTAAGTTACATTTAGCCGTAGATATAGATATGCATTAAATTATTGCTGCTTAGTTGAGTTTATCGAATGTGATCGATGGTGAAGTGCTTTCAAGTTTGCTTAGACAGACCCGCCTAAGAATCAATGAGATGCCTGGAGAGGATGCTTATGAACAAGGTTGTGTTACGAAGCTATTCACATCAAATAAGCTTTGGAAAAAGAAGTACGGCTACCATAAACGTTCGCTCTCGGAGACGATGATGTACCTTGTGAAGACACGACTCGGCGGTACATTAAGCTTTAAGGGATTACCATGCTCAAGTCGGCGTAACTTACGCCATGATAACAGGCATTAAATATACTGGCGGGGCTGGGTATACCTGAAACGATAATGATCGCCTATCAATTAGTCATGTTAGGCGCATTTTTAACTGAAATCGAATTCGGAAACAAAGCTATGTCAATAAGAAAAAGGCATAACTCGATATTTGCCTTGTTATTTCATCACCATCCTTTAGAATGCCTAGGAATTCAAAGCCGTGTACATCCGTATTTGTACCAAGTTTTGTACCAAATTCAGTTTTTCTACACAAAAACAACATATAGCCAATTGATATTTAATTGGTTATGCAAATTCAAGTGTTGCTTGGTATGCAACACCACTGTAAAGGACATAGCATGCCTATTATTACTCTTCCTGACGGCAGTCAGCGTCAATTTGACAACCCAGTATCTACAATGGAAGTTGCGCAATCGATCGGTCCTGGTCTTGCAAAAGCAACGATTGCTGGTCGCGTAAACGGTAACCGCGTTGATGCGTGTGATCTAATTGAAGAAGACGCAAGCCTAGAGATCATCACAGTAAAAGATGAAGTAGACGGCCTAGAAATCGTTCGTCACTCTTGTGCTCACCTTCTTGGTCACGCTCTTAAACAGCTTTACCCACAAGCTAAAATGGCGATTGGTCCAACCATCGACAACGGCTTCTACTACGACATCGACCTAGACGAGTCTCTAACGCAAGAAGATCTAGAAAAGATCGAAAAGCGTATGCAAGAGCTTGCGAAAACTAAGTACGAAGTTGTTAAGAAAAAAGTTAGCTGGCAGGAAGCGCGTGATACATTTGAATCACGTGGCGAACCATACAAAGTGGAAATCCTAGACGAAAACGTATCTCGTGATGACCGTCCAGGCCTTTACCACCATGAAGAATACATCGACATGTGTCGTGGTCCACACGTTCCTAACATGGGCTTCTGTCAACACTTCACACTATTGAATGTGGCAGGTGCTTACTGGCGTGGTAACAGCGACAACAAGATGCTTCAACGTATCTACGGTACGGCATTCCACGACAAGAAAGCCCTGAAAGCGCACCTAACTCGCCTAGAAGAAGCTGCAAAGCGTGACCATCGTAAGATTGGTAAGCAGCTAGACCTATTCCACATGCAGCAAGAAGCGCCGGGTATGGTGTTCTGGCATCATAATGGTTGGTCTATCTTCCGTGATCTAGAAGTGTTTGTTCGTGACAAACTGAACGAGTATGACTACCAAGAAGTAAAAGGTCCTCTAATGATGGATCGCGTGCTTTGGGAACGTTCTGGTCACTGGGATAAATATGCAGATGCAATGTTCACGACTTCTTCTGAGAACCGTGAATACGCAATCAAGCCAATGAACTGTCCAGGTCATGTACAGATCTTTAACCAAGGTCTAAAATCATACCGTGACCTACCGCTACGTATGGCTGAGTTCGGCTCATGTCACCGTAACGAACCATCAGGTGCACTACACGGTATTATGCGTGTTCGTGGCTTTACTCAGGATGACGCTCACATTTTCTGTACTGAGAGCCAAATTCAAGAAGAAGTAACAAATTGTATCAAGATGGTGTACGATACATATCAGACATTTGGTTTCGACAACATCGTAGTGAAACTGTCTACTCGTCCAGAAAAACGTGTAGGCTCAGATGAAATCTGGGATCAGTCTGAAGAAGCGCTAAAACAATCTCTGGAATCGATGGAAATCCCATACGAAATTCAAGAGGGTGAGGGTGCATTCTACGGTCCTAAGATCGAATTCACGTTATACGACTGTTTAGACCGTGCATGGCAGTGTGGTACTGTTCAGTTAGACTTCAACCTACCAGGTCGCCTAGGCGCCACTTATGTAGGTGAAAACAATGAACGTCTTGTTCCGGTGATGATTCACCGTGCAATTCTAGGTTCTCTAGAGCGTTTCATTGGTATTCTGATCGAAGAATATGCCGGTTTCTTCCCAACTTGGTTGGCACCAGAACAGGCAATTCTTATGAACATCACTGATAAACAGTCAGATTATGTTCAAGAAGTAGTACAAAAATTACAAAAAAGTGGAATTAGAGCAAAAGCGGACTTGAGAAATGAGAAGATTGGCTTTAAAATCCGCGAACACACTTTGAAGCGTGTACCGTATATGCTTGTTGTCGGTGACCAAGAGATGGAAGCTGGTGAAATCGCAGTACGTACTCGTAAAGGTAAAGATCTCGGTAAATTTAAAGTGGATGACTTCATTTCTTACATCCAAGACGAGATTTCAAGCCGTAAGCTCAATCTGGAGGAATAAGCTATTAAAGGCGGAAGACGCGGCCAACAGCCGGTAAAACAAAACCCGCACCGTTTAAACGGTGAAATTCGTGGCGTTCGTGAAGTTCGACTAACAGGCGCTGATGGTGAATCAGTTGGTGTTGTATCGATTCAAGAAGCGATCGCAGCTGCTGAAGAAGCAGGTATGGATCTTGTTGAGATTAGTCCTAACGCTGAGCCACCAGTCTGCCGAGTGATGGACTACGGTAAATTCCTCTTTGAAAAGAGCAAATCTGCGAAAGAGCAGAAGAAAAAGCAAAAACAGGTCCAGATTAAGGAAATTAAATTCCGTCCTGGAACTGATATTGGAGACTATCAGGTAAAACTACGCAACCTGACGCGTTTCCTTGAAGAAGGCAACAAAGTGAAAGTAACTATTCGCTTCCGTGGCCGAGAAATGGCACACCAAGACATCGGTGTTGATGTTCTTCATCGCTTGAAAGAAGATACTGCGGAATTTGCTGTAGTAGAATCTTTCCCAAGTCGTATCGAAGGTCGTCAGATGATCATGGTACTTGCCCCTAAAAAGAAGTAATTAACGGCTCATCAAGTAATTAAGACCTAGCCGTTTCCCTTTAAAGGTAAACGGCTGGGTTTTGTTCGCCCTAATTACGTTGTTTATTAAACCTACTCAATGCGGAGTTATTCATCATGCCTAAGATGAAAACCAACAAAGGTGCTGCTAAGCGTTTCAAGAAAACTGCTGGTGGTATTAAGTTCAAGCACGCTACAAAACGTCACATCCTGACTAAGCGTACTACTAAGAACAAGCGTCAACTACGTCCAAATGCAATCCTTCCTAAGTGTGAAGTAGCTGCAGTACTTCGTATGTTGCCATACGCTTAATTCTTTTTAGTTATCAATCGTTTAGTTTAGGAGAAGCATAATGCCTCGCGTAAAACGTGGTGTACAAGCTCGTGCACGTCATAAGAAAGTTCTAAAACAAGCTAAAGGTTACTACGGTGCACGTTCACGTGTTTACCGCGTAGCTTTCCAAGCAGTTACTAAAGCTGGTCAATACGCTTACCGTGACCGTCGCGCTAAGAAACGTCAATTCCGTCAACTATGGATTGCACGTATCAACGCAGCATCTCGTCAAAATGGTCTATCTTACAGCCGTTTCATCAACGGTCTTAAGAAAGCATCTATCGAGATCGACCGTAAGATCCTAGCGGACATCGCAGTATTCGACAAAGCAGCATTTGCTGTACTAGTTGAAAAAGCGAAAGCTGCTCTATAATTAGCAGTTTAGGATTAAGAGAAGGAGAGCATTAGCTCTCCTTTTTTATTGCCTTCAAAACTACTCTACAATTCTCAATTCTTTTTCCCAGTTAGTATCTTTGGTATTTACAATAGTGCCTCACATGGTAATTTGCTGAGGTAATCTAACTATTTTGCAGGGGTATTGAATGATTTACACAACAACGGACACCATTCCTGGAAGAGAAATTTCAGAAATCAGAGGTGTGGTGACGGGCAATGTCGTTCAGTCAAAACATATCGGACGCGATCTTATGGCCGGGCTCAAAAGCATAGTCGGTGGGGAAATTCGTGGATACACAGAAATGATGACGGAAGCGCGCAACATTGCCATACAACGCATGGTAGAAGAGGCAACACATAAAGGAGCAGATGCCATTGTTGGAATTCGTTTTACAACCAGCTCTATCGTTGATGGCTCTTCAGAAATACTTGCGTTTGGGACCGCAGTAAAGTTCGCTTAACATATTTTCCTTTCTTCCATGCTTACTTCAATAAGGTGAGATGAAATGTGACGAATCTCATTGAGAGTGAACTCTGTGTGATTATGCGAAATGTGAACTCAAGGTCTGCATTAATGCTCTGCAATTATAAGTCTGTCTAGTTTAATATTTTTAGTTTTAAGTCTCATACTGGTAATAAGTCCGATTCAAAAAAGGTTGAGGGGGTATTTGACTGCTTAGGAGTTTTTTATTGATAATGAAGCTACATGCATTTAATGGCGAGTATTTGCTATGGAAATGTGTGATAGGGTGTATTGATTCGCATTTTTATATAAAAATATGAACCTATAGCTTGCCAACTCATCTCAAATTGTTACAAATGTAATGTGTATGTAATATATTTAGAAGGAATTGTAGATGAGAGAGCTTACGCCCGAATACTTGTTAGCTGCTTTACGGCAGGCGATTAAAGCGAAAGGGCTAACATATCGAGAGCTATCTGAAAAAATGGGAATGCCTCTTTCTACGTTTAAGAGGCATTTAACCAGTACTAATCTTGCGTTGGACAAGTTACTTGAATATTGCCGAGCGGTGGATTGTACATTAGACGAATTGCAGAAATTAGCAGACAACCTTCAGGCGGAAGATCAAGACTATTTTAGCCATACACAGGATGAAGTGTTTTTTCAGTTTCCTCACCTTTACGATTTTTACCGAGAGTTGCGAATGTTACGTGGTAAAGATGGTTACACCATATTAAAGAAAAAATATGACCTTTCTGAACATAGTATGTCTGACTACCTTGGCGCTTTAGAACTGCTCGACCTCGTATATGTCGATGAAAGCAAAAATATTACGCTGCATGGTCCGTTGTACTATAGCTACGCTGATAATTCCAAACTAAACGATAAATATACAGAGATAATTAAGGAGCAAACAACTCAGTACGAGAAGTGCGTTCGGGTCGCCTTATCACGCATGAAAATTACTGAAGAGCAGCTTATTCAGTTAGAAGAACAAGTGGCAAAAACGGTACTAGATTTTCATTCGGAGAATGTGGTGGCAGAAAACTTTAACGTATCTGATTTTACTAATGTCCTATTGATTGCGGGACCGCACCTTCCAGTAATATTCTCTGACGGTATAGTACAAACGGACAAAAATTTTATCGATGATATTCGTTACGCTATCGCTTCTGCAGGGGATAAGCCGAGCCTATCGATATAGTCGGTTTTTCATACCCAAGCAACCTTGCCCTTTGAGAGCGTGCCACGAAGTTATTTCATCATTCATCAAAGGGGAAGAGTGCGTAATTACGCCGCGCTATTTCCCTTGAACTTGAATCAGTGACCATTCTTGGAATCCTACAATTTCTAATTACTAGGGTATCATTTTCAACTCGTCACTCGTCGTCACTAATGCATTGCACTTTAATTTTTTAGCTTGTCCGCTTAACACCTTTGGGCAGTATAGTGGATTATTTAACCGTATGAACACGATCAAATAGATCTAAGTCATTATTTGAGTTGATTGAGTGCACCTTTGATATGTTTTATCGATAAAATGATCATTATGCATTGCAAGTGTTGTTGATATTAAGCTTAGGTATTGGCCTGTGTTATTTAGGATTTAGAGCAGGAGTTATGGTATTGAATTCATTTCGTTGGGATACATATTTTGAAACAGGGATTGCAGAAGTTGATGAGCAGCACCAGTATTTAGTCGGCTTTATTAATACGTACGGCGAACTATTGGCACAAAATAACATCTCGATGACTGATATTCAGATTGCACTATTTGAATTATCCCGCTATGCAGAGTTTCACTTCAAAGAAGAAGAAAACTTAATGCGAGAAGCCGGTATTTATCCTGAGCACCTTCAAAAACACGTTCAAGTTCATCGCGCATTTATGACCGATATCATCAGTATGCAGAGCTTTATTAATGAGGAAGATAAGCATGCCGCTGAGCAGTTGCTGAATTTTCTGATCCACTGGTTGGCCTATCATATTTTGGGGATTGATCAGAATATGGCTAAGCAAGTCGCTGCGATAAATGAAGGTATGTCGCCAAAAGCTGCGTATGAATATCAAGAACAACAAGTTAATGCGTCAACAGAGCCCTTATTAGAGGCCCTAAACGCGCTGTTTGCACAAGTATCAGTACGAAATCGAGAGCTTCTTAAGTTAAACCTTGTTCTTGAAGAAAAAGTCGAAGAGCGAACCCGGCAGCTCTCTACAGCAAATAAGCAGCTCGAAGTGCTTTCGTTGACCGACTCTTTGACACAGCTTCCTAATCGTAGGAGTGCGATAAAAACGTTACAAGAGTTGTGGAGTGACGATGAACACAAAGATTTACCTTTGGTTTGTATCATGATCGATGCCGATTACTTTAAGCAGGTCAATGATACTTGTGGGCATGAGGCAGGCGACTTGGTGTTAAAGGAGCTTGCGCAAGCACTCAAGCATTATTTTCGTAGTGATGACATCGTTTGCCGCTTGGGTGGTGATGAGTTCTTTGTCATCTGTCCAGATACGGAGTTAGAAGGGGGGCTGCATGTCGCAGAAGCTGTACGTAAGCAAATATCGAACATGTTAGTACCAACATCGTACGACCCTTGGCGTGGCAGCATCAGTGTCGGAGTTGCGGAGCGCAGAGAGGATATGGAAACTTATACCGATCTGATTAGGCTAGCAGACAATGCTGTTTATCTCGCCAAACAATATGGCAAGAACCAAGTTCGCTGTATTCAGCATTAGTCTTAAACTGTCCCACCTTTCTTTATTTAATCGCAATAGAAACGGATGATGTATGCACTGAGAGCCGCTGTCAGCGCCGATGTAAAAATGACCCACTAACACCGATTTAAAATTGACCCACCTGAGGCAAACTATCCGTTCGTAAATGGACAAAGCCGATATTATTCCAATGCAATACTGCTTTTTTTCTGTTTTTGCGTTCTTTTTATTCAATAACCTTCTCTTTTCATAATTCAATTTGGCTTTGGTGGCGGCTTTGGCTACTATGTACAGCTATCAAAAAACCAATCACTCCTTTATGGACACTACCAGCAGGTAGATGAGGAAACGATGCAACATCTAGAAGAGATCATTGCTAATGCGAGCGCAGCAATTGAAGCCGCGCAGTCGCTAGTCGTACTTGATGAAGTGCGTGTTCAGTATCTAGGCAAAAAAGGTGAACTAACAACTCAACTTCAAAGCCTAGGTAAACTACCACCAGAAGAACGCCGTGAAGCGGGTCAAGAGATCAATAAAGCGAAAGGCGTAGTTCAACAAGCAATCGCAGCGCGTAAAGATGCACTACAACGTGCTGAGTTAGAAGCGAAGCTTGCCGCAGAAACGATCGATGTAACGCTACCGGGCCGTCGTATTGAGAACGGTGGTTTACACCCAGTTACTCGTACCGTTGAGCGCATTGAGAAGTTCTTTGGTGAACTAGGCTTCAACACAGAGTCTGGTCCAGAAATCGAAGACGCATTCCACAACTTCGATGCACTTAATATCGCGGCGGATCACCCTGCGCGTACTGATCACGATACCTTCTTCTTTAACCCAGATTTGATGCTTCGTACTCATACGTCTGGCGTACAGATCCGTACGATGGAAAATGGCAAACCACCATTCCGTTTCATCGCTCCGGGCCGTGTATACCGAAACGATTACGACCAAACGCATACGCCAATGTTTCACCAAGTGGAAGGCATGTTGGTTGATGAGAACGTAAATTTCGCTCAGCTAAAAGGTATCCTGCACGATTTCCTATGTAACTTCTTTGAAGAAGAAGTGGAAGTGCGTTTCCGTCCATCGTACTTCCCATTCACTGAGCCTTCAGCAGAAGTGGACGTGAAAGGCAAAAACGGTAAGTGGTTAGAAGTTCTAGGCTGCGGTATGGTTCACCCGAACGTACTACGTAGCGTAGGAATCGATCCTGAAAAATACTCTGGTTTTGCATTCGGTATGGGCGTTGAACGTCTAACAATGCTTCGTTACGGCGTAAACGATCTGCGTTCTTTCTTTGAGAACGACCTTCGTTTCCTAAAACAGTTCAAGTAATCCAGAGGGTTCATCACTATGAAATTCAGCGAATCATGGCTTCGTGAGTGGGTAAACCCTGCAGTTACCACTGACGAACTAACACACCAAATTACTATGGCGGGCCTAGAGGTAGACGACGTACTACCAGTTGCAGGCACGTTCAACGGCGTTAAAGTTGGTCACGTTGTAGAATGTGGTCAGCACCCAGACGCAGATAAACTGCGCGTGACGAAAGTAGATGTTGGTGAAGAAGAGCTTCTTGACATCGTTTGTGGCGCATCTAACTGCCGCCAAGGCCTGAAAGTTGCAGTTGCAACTGTTGGTGCTGTTCTTCCTGGCGATTTCAAGATCAAGAAAGCAAAACTACGTGGTCAGCCATCTCATGGCATGCTTTGTTCGTTCACTGAACTAGGCATTGATGTTGAGTCAGACGGCATCATGGAACTAGCAGAAGACGCAGTAATTGGTACTGACTTCCGTGAATTCCTAGCTCTAGACGATGTAACCGTAGATGTTGACCTAACAGCAAACCGCGCTGACTGTTTCAGTATCCGTGGTCTAGCTCGTGAAGTTGGCGTACTAAATCGTGCTGACGTGACTGAGCCATCAGTAGAAGCAGTAGCGACTTCAATCGAAGACAAAGTGTCTATCGAAGTGAAATCGCCTGTAGCGTGTCCACGTTACCTAGGTCGTGTTGTTAAGAACGTAAACGTTCAAGCTGAAACACCACTATGGATGCAAGAAAAACTGCGTCGTTGTGGTATTCGCTCTATCGACCCTGTTGTAGACATCACGAACTACGTACTTCTAGAGCAAGGTCAACCAATGCACGCATTCGATCTAGCGAAGATCGAAGGTGGCATCGTAGTTCGTATGGCTGAGCAAGGTGAGAAGCTAACACTTCTTGACGGTAGCGAAGCAGAACTAAACGCAGATACACTAGTTGTTGCTGACCACAACAAAGCACTTGCAATCGCAGGTATCTTTGGTGGCGAACAGTCTGGCGTAACAACGGAAACTAAAGACGTTCTACTTGAGTGTGCATTCTTTGCACCTGACCACATCCGTGGTCGCGCTCGTAGCTACGGTCTTCACACTGATTCTTCAATGCGTTTCGAACGTGGTGTGGACTACGCACTGCAAGTAAGCGCAATGGAGCGTGCAACTCAGCTTCTTGTTGAAATCTGTGGCGGTGAAGTAGCACCTGTTGTTGCTGTTGAGTCTGAAGCAGACCTACCTAAGCCAAACAAAGTTGCGCTACGTCGCACTAAACTAGACAACCTACTAGGTCACCATATCGCGGATGCTGACGTAGTCGAAATCCTAGAGCGTCTAGGTTTGACTGTTGAAGCTTCGGAAGAAGGTTGGCTAGCAGTAGCACCAACATGGCGTTTCGATATCGCTATCGAGCAAGACCTGATTGAAGAAGTTGGCCGTATCTACGGTTACGACAACATTCCTAACCAACACCCAGCAGCAGCACTTAAGATGCACAACCACGTTGAAGCGGATCTTCCACTGAAACGTGTTCGTGATCTTCTTGTTGACCGTGGTTACCACGAAGCAATTACATACAGCTTCGTTGAGCCTGAGCAACAAAAGCTAGTTGTACCTGGTGTTGAGCCACTAGTGCTTCCAAACCCAATTTCTGCAGACATGTCAGCAATGCGTCTTGGTCTTATCCAAGGTCTGCTGAACACGGTTGTTCACAACCAGAAGCGTCAACAGCCACGTGTTCGTCTATTCGAATACGGCCTACGTTTCATCCCATGTGAATCTGCAGAAAACGGCATGCGCCAAGAGCCTATGTTAGCTGGTGTTATCGCAGGTACTCGCGGTGAAGAACACTGGGATATCGAAACTAACACGGTTGATTTCTTTGACCTTAAGGGTGATCTAGAAGCGATTCTAGAGCTATCTGCGAACGAAAAAGCGTACTCTTTCGCAGCAGCGAAGCACCCAGCACTTCACCCAGGTCAATCTGCGGCAATCATCGTAGATGGCAAAGAAGTGGGCGTGATCGGTACAGTTCACCCTGAGCTTGAGCGTAAGTTCGGTCTAAACGGTCGCACTATCGTATTCGAAATCGAATGGTCTGCAATCAACAGCAAAGTGATCCCAGAAGCGGTAGCACTTTCTAAGTTCCCTTCAAACCGTCGTGATATCGCGGTAGTAGTGGATGAAGACGTCGCATCTGGTGACATCGTGAACGCTTGTCTAGAGCAAGGTGGTGAGTTCCTTAAAGATGCGAAACTATTCGACGTTTACGTAGGTAAAGGCGTTGAGGAAGGCAAGAAGAGCCTCGCAATCGCACTGACTCTACAGTCACTTGAGCGTACGCTTGAAGATGCAGACATCGCTGGTGCGGTAGACGCTATCGTTGCTCACGTATCTGAGAAGTTTGGTGCGTCTCTACGTGACTAACCGTTACGTGTTCGCTCTTTACTAAGAGATACTAAAAACCCTGCCAACTCGGCAGGGTTTTTTTATGCTCTAAGGTAATTCAGTTCAGTTGGCACAGTGGGTTGGTATTATTATTGTGATTGCAACTTTGCCCGAATGAAGTCGCTATGGTCGACATACAGCAACTCTGCCGCTTTGCGGATTACAGCCTCTTCTAACGGGTCGAGTTCGCCGTCGGCGTAAGCGACTTCCCACATACTTTTGATCAAGTCGTATCGGGTTTCTTGTGATAACTCTCTAAGTTGCGATGTGAAATCATATAATGATGTTGATTCGCGAGATTTGCTTTGTGCCTGTGCCAGTAGCGCTTCGGTCTGCTGTTCGTTGAGTGACAGTAACGTCATGAGTAGTGAACGTTTGGTCGCTTGCTCGCTATCGTCGATTTCATGATCGGCTCCCGCTACTTCGCAAAGTAGGCAAGCGATGGCTAAATTTGGCGACAGTGAATTAGATTGGCTAAGGTCTGAGCCTTCAATAAGCTGTTTGAATAAGGAGGTGAGAGCATTAAACATATCGAACACCAAGCAGTAATTTATTAGTTTAAGATGGGATTAATTTGAGTAAATCTCAAGAGCCATTCGCCATCGGACACAAAGTTTCATACGAACGAATGACTTAACCGATCCATTCTGTCGCAGATTGACAGAGATGAAATCTACTCTTCCACTTCCGTTGGCGGAAAATGAACCTCTTGCCCATCACTGGTTAAAATACTAATTTGACTCGGTTTACCACTTTTATCTAGACGTAGTTCGCCAATCGCACTTTGGTTGACTAAACGATAAAAGTTGTGGTTACTTGACGCCCGCTTAAAAATTTTAAGGCGTTTACGCTTGGTGAACCAGTTCAAAGGGGAGCGAGGGCTATAAAGTAATCGGTCCATGGTGTCACAAAAGCTGAGTAGCGGCGCTGGAAACTGGTTTTTAATCCCACTGCACGTGATTTGATAGATATTGGGACTGTTCTTTCGATAACGAAGCTTAATATCATAGGCAAAAGAGTAGTGCACATCACCGGATAAAATCACAAAATTGGTGGGTGTTTTCGTATGGGTGAAAATGCTGACCAGCGTATTGGCACTGCCAGGGTGAGCCATCCAGTTTTCGGCATCGATCACCAAGGGTTGACCGCAACTGGTCATAATGCGTTGTAGCATCTCAATAAATTTCACACCAAACATCGGGGCAGCTGATACGATAATCACTTTATCTTGATTCATCAACTCTTGCTGAAATTCGATCAGTGCTTCCCAATCCATCAAACCAGAAGGTTTATTCATACGCGACTCTGAGCGCCAACGTCGAGTCCGAGTGTCAAGAACAACGACTTTCGGGGAAGTATGAATCGTGTAGTGCCAATCTTCAAAGCGGTATAGATACTGTATGAAGGTATCTTGCGCCTCGTGGTTCAACTCCGAAAAGTAGCGTTTCGCGTGTTCCATGAATGGTGCGTTAAATTTTTCTGGTGCGTTGCCCCAGCCTTGGCAAAGCCAGTAGGCAATTAATCCATTACCGATAATTCGATGTGAAAACTTGTTTTCACTGGCGGCTTTCTCCCAGCCAACAGTTAGGTTCCAGTCGTCGGTGACATCGTGGTCGTCAAAAATCATATAACTTGGTACATGTGCCAGTAGGCGCTGCACTTTGTCTAAACCAGCAACAAATTTATCGATATGTACTTTTTCATCTCGCCACTGCTGCTGCCAGCGTGGACTTAGAGCTTGACCACCAGTAACAAACTGCTGATCCAATAGTCGCTCTCGGTTGACTAACGACCAAGGTACTGGTGACCAAACCAACAAATACATAGCGAAAAACTCTGCAAAACTGATCAGATGATTTTCACTTTCCCGTGAGCTAAATATCGGGGCACCTCTATGTGGGAATAATTTTGTCAGTAAGCGGCCATCATCGACGTAGTGGGGGAGTATGTGCTCACGACCATAATAGCAATTTGGGTGCTGATAAAGTTCATGAGTATCTTTTACTGGTGCTTGTTCAAACGTTTCGTTAGGAAGACCAAGTAGATGGATCAATTGTTCAATGGCATCTAATGTTGGTCCAGCGACATGGTCAGCGTAAATTTGATCACCACTCATGAGTAGCATATCAGGCCGCTCGTAAATATGTTGGCTTGATAGCTTCGCATCTGCTGCGACCAGCGTATCCTTGCTAAAGTGATGAGGATTGCGACATGAACCGTGCAGTACGTAATCCGCTTGTTTACTAATTAAGAATTCAACACCTTGATGAGATTTGTGGTCGTTCTCATACGCCAAGTGGGGCATTAGGTCGGTCAGCAGTCCATCTTGCGTTTGGATTTGGTATCGCAGCGCGCAATGAGTGGGAAAGTCACCGTGAAGGGTGAGCATGCAAACCCAAGCGCGTTGACCTACTTGCAGCCTTTGGTGTTTTGAAACGTCTTGAGAGAAGAGGTGCTCGCCGGAATTTGAATCGTTGATTTCAACCGAACCTTCTAATGGGCGCGTTGTGACCAACCAGATGTTGACTTCGTCTGCGGTTACTTTTCTTAAAATGGGCCCCGCGATAATTAGAGGCAGTTGAGGTGATTCGACAGTAGCTAACGGTGTAGGCAAAGGTTGTCCTTATGAGTCAAAGTCTTCTTCGAGTATTTCGATAACTTGAGAGCTGCTAAGTTCATGTCCCATTAGAAACAAACCTAACATTGCATCTGCTTTTGAGGCATTGTCGCCATCTTCTTCAAGAATTTGTTGTAGGCGAGTGCGAATTAAATCAATTTCGTGCTCAACAAAACCACGTCCTTCTTCTTCACCTTGGCTATCTTCCGGTGCATTATCAAAGCGCAAAAACAGCATTTCTCCACTCAGGTTGGTTTCTACCAGTCGTTCCGGTAACCATTCTTCACCCATTACGATATCGGGGTCATTTCCCGCGGGAAATGTATTGAAAATGGAGATAAGTTCAGATGCTTTCACTATAAATTGTGGTTTCTAACATTGGTTGCTTATTGTATCGGTGAATTGGGCAAAAATCTAAATCTCATTAAAGAGAGGGAGTAAAAAGCGCATTTTTTGCTGCTAATTTGTGCGGCGAATAAGCGGTTTGAGTATCGGCCTAATGAGTGCTGTACATTTTTCACAAATAGGCAGGTAAACTCGGATATACTGATACGCAAGTATTTCTAAAAATTACAGTGATATAGGAAAACATGATGCACTTTATTAGAGCTTCTATTGCATTTTTGGGCATGTGTCTCAACGCAACTGCAGGGGCTCAGCCCGTTTCTCAAGAGCAAGAGTGGGGCATTGCAGCAATGTATCGCACAGCATCAATTCCTTTTTACACGGCAGATGACGACTCTACGGTCAGCACATTTGTACCAATGATGTTCTTTGAAAATGAATATTTGTACATCGACGGTATCGAAGGTGGCGTGTTTTTATATGATGAGCGTGACTCGAATTGGCGAATAAGCGCGATTACCCGCCTACGCTTTGTTGATATTCCCAAGTCCGTCCAAAATGCTTTTGAGGGAGATCGTGCCGATGTTGGTGTCCAAGTTCGGTACCATGCGGATGAAAACTGGCGAGTTGAAGTTGAACTAATGACGGATGATGAGTTTCAGTTCCACTCAAACTATCGTCTAGCAGCAAATTATGAGTTTGGCGATTGGAAACTGGATCCTTCTTTTACGATTCGTTATAAAGATGCGGACTTTAACAGCGCTTACTATTCATTTTCTGATGTGACGGGTGAAAAAATCGGAGCGGGCATCGACGCCAACCTTGGTATTAAAGCACGTTACCATGTGATTTCTAATTTATATCTGTTGGGAGAAACTAGCATTACCCGACTGGATAGTGAGGCATATCGCAGTCAAGTAGTCGAAGACCGCTATCAAGGCGAACTTTTTGTCGGGTTTGGATTCTTTCACGACAAGACCAAAGCGTACAAGTCAGAGTTGAGTAATCGACCATATTTGCGAGTAGCACATGGTTGGGCTACACCTTCAAATATTGGTGATATCTTCAAACTGAATGCGGAAAAAGATGAATACAATAATCAACTTACGTCGTTATTCTATGGCCATCCTTTAACCGATGAAATATTTGGTTTCCCGCTTGATCTTTACCTAACGCCGGGTCTTGTTCACCATTGGTCTTCTGATGTGCAATCATCTAGTACAGAATATGTTGTGGCGATCAAAGCGTATTACACGTTCAATTGGCCAACCCAGTGGCGCTTTGGTGTTGCAGAAGGTGTTTCTTATATTGATAACGTTACCTACATTGAAGGAACTGAAATGGAGGAGAAGGGATACACGGCAAGTAACCTGCTCAATTATCTCGACTTCTCGTTCGATGTCAACGTAGGCGATTTATTCAACCAGAAAGATTGGGGAAATATGTGGGTTGGTTACTCTTTACATCACCGTTCGGCGATTTTTGAGAGTGCTTCTCAGTTTGGCCGTATCAAAGGTGGCAGTAACTACAACACCATTTACTTTCAGTATAATTTTTAATCTCATGAACTTTGTTTGATTGCATGTTACTATTTTGTGCGCTTGGCGATGAATTAATCAAATGACGTCAAATGATATATAGAGCGTTCAACAAGGTAATGCCACAAAATGCTCAACTCATATCGATGTTCTATACTCAGGAAGTATCACTATGGTCACGAAATACCGCTGATGTGCGGGTTTCTTTTAGTGAATACGGTGAAAGTGCTAGTCCAAGTAATGGCATGAAGTTGGTACGTTCTATTTTCTATGGATATTCTATTGGAGATATAGAATGAAAGATCAAGAAAAAATCATTACGGTTGTTGAAACCCACACTGATGCTGAAGACGTCATTAAAACGCTTAAAAATGCAGGCTATGATGTAGCTAAAATCTCGATTCTAGGTAAAGGATACCATAGTGAGGAGCACGTGTCGGGCTTCTACAATACTGGAGATCGAGTCAAAAAATGGGGTACGACAGGGGCTTTCTGGGGAGGACTGTGGGGCGCGTTGTTTGGTGCAGGTTTATTTTGGTTACCAGGTGTCGGCGCTCTGATGATAGCAGGCCCGATAGTCTCTACCCTTGTTGGTGCGCTTGAAGGTGCGGTACTTACAGGAGGTCTCGGCGCTATCGGTGGAGCACTTGCGAGCATTGGTGTGCCGAAAGATAGTATCGTTAAATATAATTCAGCAATCAAAGCTGACAAATTCTTAGTTATTGTCCATGGTGATGCAGAAGATATTAAAAAAGCGAAAGCAATTTTGGCCGATTATGAACTTGAGACCATCAAAGCAAAAGCATAATAGTGGATTTTTTTCTGATTTCAGGCTACTGAATTAACCTTGATACAAAAAGCTCCATTATTCTGGAGCTTTTTGTATTTCTGAAACCGAAAAAATGTGCGGTTACTGTGGAAAACTGTTTCTATCCAAGAGCAAATTTGTATTAGAGTTATTTGGTCGTGTGAATAGCTTATCACTAAACCTTTCCGTTATCCCGTTTTTGCCCTTGTGTGGTACAATTCCCCCAGTTTTGTGTAATAAAAAGAATAGGAAACGCTTTGACTTCGTCACTGCCCCCAAAAAAGCAAAAGCTTGAACAGCCTGCTGCAGAGCAAAAGGCGCACGCTAATAATGCAGCATCACTTCGCAAAGCGCTGGAACAGTGCATGTTGCGAGACCGTTTTCGTTTAAGCAAACGCATCTCCGGAGCGAGTAAAATCAAAAAGGATGCCGCGCGTAATGCCGTGTTCGATGAAATCGCCTTAGACATTGCTCAGTCTATGATGGACGTAGAAATACGTGGCAACTATCAACCAAAGATTGAATACCCACCTATTCTTCCTGTTAGCCAAAAAAGAGACGACATCGCTAAAGCGATTGAAGAAAACCAAGTGGTTATCGTCGCAGGTGAAACTGGCTCAGGTAAAACGACACAGTTACCGAAGATCTGTGCAGAGCTCGGGCGAGGCAAGTTTGGTCTAATTGGTCATACTCAGCCGCGTCGTCTAGCTGCACGTTCGGTCGCAAACCGTATTGCTGAGGAGATGGAAACTAAACTGGGCGAGTTTGTTGGTTATAAGGTTCGATTTAACGATCAGATCTCTGAGAATACCCAAATCAAACTGATGACTGATGGTATTTTGCTAGCAGAGATTCAGCATGACCGTTTCTTGAATCAATACGACACCATCATCATCGATGAAGCGCACGAACGTAGCTTAAATATCGATTTTATTTTGGGTTACTTGAAAGAGTTGCTACCACGTCGTCCTGATCTGAAAGTGATCATCACCTCGGCAACCATCGACCCAGAACGTTTCTCAAAACACTTCAATAATGCGCCAATCATTGAAGTGTCGGGTCGTACATACCCTGTAGAGACGCGTTACCGCCCACTAAGTGGTGATGACGATACTGACCGTGATCAGCTCGAAGGTATCTTCGAAGCAGTAGACGAACTGTGCGATGAAGGTTTGGGCGATATCCTGATATTTATGAATGGTGAGCGCGAAATCCGTGATACTGCAGATGCGTTGTCTAAGCGTAATCTGAAGAGTACCGAGATCGTACCGCTATACGCACGTTTGTCGGCTGGTGAGCAGAACAAAATTTTCCAACCACATGCTGGTCGTCGTATTGTACTGGCAACCAACGTAGCAGAAACCTCGTTGACCGTTCCGGGCATTAAGTACGTTATCGACCCTGGTACAGCGCGTATCAGCCGATACAGCTACCGAACTAAGGTTCAGCGTCTTCCAATTGAGCCCGTGTCTCAAGCGAGTGCGAATCAACGTAAAGGTCGATGTGGTCGTGTGGAAGAGGGGATCTGTATTCGCCTGTATTCAGAGGATGATTTTAACGCTCGTCCAGAATTTACCGACCCTGAAATCCTACGTACCAACTTAGCCTCCGTTATTCTTCAGATGACCGCGCTTGGCTTGGGTGACATCGACGCCTTCCCATTTGTGGAAGCGCCCGATAAACGTAATGTTCAAGATGGTGTGCGTCTACTTGAAGAGCTAGGAGCAATCAACCCAGCAGCGAAAGATCCGAAGAAACGTCTGACTGCAAGTGGTCGTCAGTTGGCGCGTCTGCCCATTGACCCTCGTTTGGCGCGTATGGTTCTTGAAGCACCTAAATTTGGCTGTTTGAAAGAAATCATGGTCATAGCGGCCGCATTGTCGATTCAGGACCCACGTGAGCGCCCATCGGACAAACAGCAATCGTCAGATGACAAGCATCGTCGCTTCTTCCATGAAGACTCGGACTTCCTGACCTTAGTGAACTTGTGGGATTACATTCAGAAGCAGCAAAAAGCGCTAACGGGTAACCAGTTCCGCAAACAATGTAAACAGGATTACCTGAACTACTTACGAGTACGTGAGTGGCAAGATGTGTACTTTCAAATCCACCAATCGATGCGCGAGATGGATTTCAAACTCAACGATGAGCCGGGCGCATACCAAAGTGTCCACAGCGCTATCTTGGTTGGTTTGCTGTCTCATATTGGTATGAAGGACCAAGAGAAGAATGAGTACCAAGGTGCGCGCAATGCTCGTTTTCATATCTTCCCTGCGTCTGGCTTATTCAAGAAACAGCCAAAGTGGATCATGTCTGCTGAGCTGGTGGAAACCTCAAAATTATGGGGCCGTATCATCGCAAAGATTCAACCAGAATGGATTGAACCGTTAGCGAAACACCTGATCAAACGCAGTTATAGTGAACCACACTGGTCGAAGAAAAATGCTGCGGTGATGGCACATGAAAAAGTGATGCTTTACGGGGTGCCCATTGTTCCCAAACGCTTGGTGAACTACGGCAGTATTGACCCTGTCATCAGCCGGGAAATATTTATTCGTAGTGCTCTAGTAGAAGGTGAGTGGGAAACCAAACATGCCTTCTTTAAGCAAAACCGCAAATTGTTGCAAGAAGTCGAAGAGCTTGAACATAAGTCTCGTCGTCGTGACATTTTGGTCGATGACGATGAGTTGTTTGATTTTTATGATCAACGAGTCAGCACGGAAGTGGTGTCAGGCAAGCACTTCGATACGTGGTGGAAGCAAGCATCTAAAGAGAATAAAGAACTGCTCAATTTTGAAAAAGAGATGCTGTTCAAAGGTGATGCGAGCCACGTGACCGATTTGGATTATCCAAACTTCTGGCATCAAAATGGTTTGAAGTTGAAGCTTAGCTACCAATTTGAACCAGGCTTGGATAGTGATGGTGTCACGGTGCATTTGCCGCTACCAATATTAAACCAAGTAGAACAAGCGGGTTTTGATTGGCAGATCCCGGGTCTGCGTCATGAGCTTGTCGTTAGCTTAATCAAATCGTTGCCAAAAACCATTCGTAAGAATTTTGTGCCAGCACCCAATTACGCGGATGCATTTTTAGCACGTACAACGGCAATGGAAGCACCACTTCTGGATTCTTTGGAAAAAGAACTCCGCCGCATGACTGGCGTAGAAGTTCGTCGCGAAGATTGGAATATGGATCAAGTTCCGGACCACCTGAAGGTGACATTCCGTGCGGTTGACCATAGAAATCGTAAGCTGAAAGAAAACAGAGACCTGTATGAGTTGAAAGAGAGCCTGAAAGAAAAAGTTCAGGAGACCCTTTCTAAAGTGGCTGATGATGATATCGAGCAGCAAGGTTTGCATACTTGGAGCTTTGGTGAATTACCAAGAGTCTATCAGCAGAAACGTGGTGGTTACGATGTGAAAGCATACCCTGCGTTGGTGGATTCGAAAGACAGTGTTGAAATCAAACTGTACGAAACGGAGTTTGAACAAGTGACCGCCATGCAAGCAGGTCAGCGTCGTTTGATTCTGTTGAATGTGCCGTCGCCAATTAAGTATCTGCATAGCAACTTGCCGAACAAGTCGAAGTTGGGTTTGTACTTCAACCCATATGGAAAAGTGCTGGATCTAATTGATGACTGCATCGCGTGTGGTGTTGATAAGTTGATTGAACAACATGGCGGTTTGGCGTGGGAGCCAGAGCAGTTCGAATCTTTGAAAGAATACGTTCGTGCTGAACTTGGTGACACCGTGGTAGAGATTGCGCAGCAAGTGGAAACCATTCTGACGACGGCTTTCAATATCAACAAGAAGTTGAAAGGTAGAATTGATTTCACTATGGCGTTTGCGTTGTCAGACATTAAAGCACAAATCGAAGGTCTGATTTTCAAAGGCTTTGCGACAGAATGTGGCTGGAAACGCCTGCCGGATATCTTACGTTATATGCGTGCCATTGAGCGTCGTATGGAGAAATTACCAATCGATCCAAATAAAGATCGATTGCACATGCTGAAGATTGAGTCAGTGACAAACGACTATAAAGAGTTACTGAACAAGATCCCGAAAGGTATGGTGATTCCAGACAATGTGAAAGAAGTGCGGTGGATGCTGGAAGAGCTTCGAGTGAGCTTCTTCGCTCAGCAATTAGGTACGCCATATCCAGTGTCTGATAAACGAATCAAAAATGCGATTGATGCTTGTTAATCTATAAATAAAAGGCGAGCGCTGATTTCGTGAGCCGTTGTTTTACTGGTATGCATTTTGCTTATCAGAGCAAATGACAAATTGAAGTCACAAGGGAGGCAAGGTTTCGCCTCTCTTGTGTTTGTAGTACCGACACCAGACTCAAATAGTGGTGTTGGTAATAATAAAGAGTAAAGGTTGATGATGAAGAAAACTCTATTAGCAGTAGCACTTTTAAGTGCTTCTTCTGCTGCGATGGCAGATTCATGGATTTACGGTGGCGCTACTGTAGGTCAGTCTGACTACAAAGGCGAAACTGATACGTCATACTCAGTACACGTAGGTACCGGTATTTTGCCAATCATCGGTATCGAAGCGGGTGTTACTCAGCACGGTGAATTCAAGAACGCAGTAGGACAAGAGGCTAAAATGACTTCTTACTACGCAGCGCTCAAGCCAAGCATCGACTTTGGCCCACTTCACGTATACGCGAAAGGTGGTATTCACCAGTGGGATAAGAAAGTTTCTGGCGGTCAAAATGATGATGATATTGATCTGATGTACGGCGTAGGTGCGGAATACTTCATCTTTGGTCCAATGTCGGTTGGCGCAAGCTACATGAACTACACAGCGGGTAAAGAAGATATCGGTTCGCTCTCTCTAAACGCAACACTGCATTTCCTATAATCATTGATATGTTGATGATTAATATGAAAAACACCGGTATTCGCTGGTGTTTTTTTTCACCTAGCGTATGACCGCTGGCGCAATATTCGAATTGTCGTGCTGTTGTTCAATGTGAAATTTAAATCACAGAAAAGCGATTATCTTCAAAAAGTGGTGAATAAAAAAAAGCCAACTGATCTGTTCAATTGGCTCTTAGAAACATCGTTTGATCGTGAGTGTTAATTACATCGCCGCTTTTTTCGCTTCTGCCACCCAAGAATCAAATAACCCTTGGTTCGCTTTAATCCAACCATTTACGTGGGACTCGATATCAGCGGAACTGTTTTTACCCTGACTCATCATCATGTTTTGCGCACTGACATCATTGATGTCCAGTTTAACAATTTCGAACAGCTTTGCAGCGGATGGGTTCTTCTCTGCGAACTCCTTATTTGCCACAATACGCATGGAGTTCATTTCAAAGCCGTAGTTTTTACCATTTGAAAGTGTGGTATCGACATCTTTACGCTCACCAGGAAGAGCAGAGAACGGGACTTCCAACCATACAACGTCTTTACCTGGTACCAATACGCCACTTACCCAGTAAGGTGTCCAAGTGTAGTATAGGATTGGGTCGCCTTTCTTATAGCGAGAGATGGTATCTGCAATGATAGCGGCATAGTTGCCTTGATTGTGCGTGACGGTGTCACGAAGCTTGAAGGAGTCGAGCTGGTGTTCAATCACCATTTCACAGCCCCAGCCAGGGTTACAACCTGTTAGATCGGCTTTTCCGTCCCCATTGGCATCAAACAGTTTTGCCAGTTTTGGATCGGTGAGTTGACCAATATTGGTGATGTTGTATTTCTCAGCGGTTTTTTTGTCAATCAGGTAACCTTGCGCAGCACCACTCACGTACTGACCTTGGCGATAAAACTTTTCATCGCCACCAGACATGGTGTATTTATCGGCATGAAGAGGGAACCAACCCACAGCAAGAAACGTGGCATCGCCTTTTGCAATCGAAGTGTAACCGACGTTGTAGTCCACTTCTTTCGTTGACTTGACATCGTATCCTAGCGCTTCTAATGCACGGTTCACGATCAGAGTCTGAAATGTCTCTTCTGCGACGGTCGATTGAAGAGGCTGAACAGAAATGCCTTTGCCCGGAAGCTCGTTAGCAAAAGCCTGCGAAGAAAATGTTATTGTGGTTAACGCACCCACAGACAGTGCTTTCTTCCATGAATTAGTCATGTGTGTTTCTCCTTAGTTTTAAGTTCGGTTGTTTCTTTTTGTTCGTGAATCTTAATAGGTATGAAATGGGCCCCGTGTGATACCAGCGTAACTTTGTATTACCCGCGTTGACGCCAAGTACCTGAGTAATCCGATCAAGCAAAATAGCAAGAATCACGATGCCTAAGCCGCCGACCGCCGCAAGGCCCATATCCAAGCGACCGATCCCCCGTAGCACCATTTGACCCAAGCCACCAACCGCAATCATGGAAGCGATGACCACCATTGATAGAGAAAGCATGAGAGTTTGGTTTACGCCGGCCATAATAGTCGGTAGCGCTAAAGGTAATTGAATGCGGTACAGCATTTGCTTTTTGCTCGCCCCAAATGAGTGGCCTGCTTCAATCAGTTCCTCTGGCACTTGTTGAATGCCAAGTATGGTTAAGCGAACGACAGGAGGCAGTGCAAAAATGATTGTGACCACAACCCCCGGAACATTACCAATACCGAACAGCATGACAATTGGGACTAAATACACGAAAGCCGGAGTAGTTTGCATGGCATCGAGTATTGGCCGAACAAATTTAGCCGCAGTGTTACTTCTTGCTAGCCAGATACCCATGGGCAAACCAATGAGCAGACAAAAGAATACGGACGTTAACACCAGCGACAGAGTCGTCATTGCTTGAGACCATGCACCGATTAAGCCGATAAAGACCAGTGATACTAGAGTGGTTGCGCCCAAACGGAAGTTAGAAAATTGCCAAGCTAACAAAAAGAGAATCAATAGCATGAAAGGGGCAGGCGTCGACACTAATGCCGTCTCAAATGAAGCAAGAATAAAATCGATAGGGATGCGAATTGCTTGGAATACGGGTCTGCCGTGTTCTACTAACCAATCTAGGCCGGATTCTACCCAAACATCAAGGGGAAGCACGGCATCTTGAAAGGGGTTCATGATATCGAAAGGGGGAGCTTCAACCACTTCTGAACTCAGCCAGTCGTTATTTTCTGCACCATCACTGCTTTGTGACCATGGGTCGTTTTGTTGTGGTGTCGCCGTTGACCATGGATCGTTGTTTGTTTGTTCTGATGACATCGAGATTAATCCTTATCCAACGTTTGCAGAAGACGTGATTTAGTCACGACCCCAAAGTAATTCCCTTGTTCGTCAACGACAGGTACGGCGTACGGAACACCAGCGACTTTCCCAAGGATGTCATTGATGGATTGATGAGGCAGTAGGGTGATACCACCTTCCAGTTGAGCGCTGGCTAATGAACGATTTTCTTTGTGCGCGAGGCGCAATGAATCGACGGAAACAATGCCTGAATAGCGGCTGGATTTATCGACGACAATCCCAAACTCACGATCGTGGTCCATCAAGATCTGCATCGCTGAACCGGGTCCATCGTGTTCGGATTTTTTGAAAACTGCGGCGGGCTTTTTACGTGCAATGTCTTTTGCCGTTAGTACGCTAGCAACATTGACGCCACGGAAAAACGCTTCGACATAATCGTTAGCAGGGTTGTGAAGAATTTCGTCGGGAGTGCCAACTTGAACCACGTCACCGTTTTGCATAATCGCAATACGATCACCAATACGCATTGCCTCATCTAAGTCATGAGAGATAAATACGATGGTGCGTTTGTCATCATTTTGCAGACGAATAAGTTCATCTTGCATCTCGGTTCTGATCAGAGGGTCAAGTGCAGAAAAGGCTTCATCCATAAGCAAGATGTCAGGATCGCACGCTAAGGCACGAGCTAGGCCGACACGTTGCTTCATACCACCTGATAGCTCATCTGGATAGGACTCTGCATAGGCATCTAGGCCTACTCGCTGCAATGCCGACAGGGCACTCGCATGACGCTCTTTTACATTGACACCGGCCAGTTCCAATCCGAAAGATGCGTTTTCAATGACGGTCATATGGGGCATTAAGGCAAAGTTCTGAAATACCATAGAGATGTTATTTCGACGAACCGTTCGCAGTTCTTCTTCAGAGATATGCGCAATGTCTTTACCTTTAAGATAAACACTACCTTTAGTGGGCTCGATTAAGCGGTTCAACAAGCGTACAAGGGTGGATTTACCCGAGCCAGATAGGCCCATAATGACAAAAATCTCTCCCTCATTAATTGAGAGAGAAACGTTATTAACACCGACGGTCAGGCTCGTTTGCTCAAAAATACGGTCTTTATCGACGCCTTTCTCAATAAGAGAGAAGGCACGGTCTGGTTGCTCTCCAAACACCTTATACAGTCCCTTAACTTCCAGTATGGGATCCATGTTGAACGTCCTTAAAGTATATATTTTGTTGTCAAATGATTCGTACTCTAAGCAATATGGTGGATAATTTCAATTAAATGCCGTGATAAATCGTTGGTTGAATTTAGCTATCTATGGGTAATTTTTGATGAGGTGTCTTTTTATTTTCTTTCATAACAATGCATTGTTGTGTTTTGGTTTGGGTTGTAATGGCATCGTGAGTTGGAGGTTAAACAGGTTCAATTGTGAGTCAACGCTTAGGTTTTTCGTTTGATGTGGTGTGTTTTCTGTTTTGACAAACTCAATTCTTGCTGATTGAGTTAGAGTTCAAAGCGTTTGTTTTTGATGGTTTATGCTGTCGCTTAGTCTAATTGACGTCGGCATTAGATTTATTGATTGCTTGAAGTTGGCCTTGGTGATATTTATCACTAAAGTCTAGGCAATGCATGGAATAAAGAATGGAAGCAGAGCAATTAGAAGTTCTCAACTTCATTAGCCAATACCCTCCCTTTGATGATTTACCGGAAGAGCACCTTAAAAACATCGCAATGAATGCGGAAGTGGCCTATTACCGAGCAGGTTCAGACATCCTAAAAAAGGGTGATGACATTCGCGATCTCTATATGATCCGTAGTGGTGTGGTCGAAATTTATCGCCGTAAAGGTGAACTGTATAACCGGTTTGATACCGGAGGTGTATTTGGGCAGATGGGATTGTTGATGAACAATCGTGTCCGTATGCCAGCCAAAGCGATTGAAGATACTTTGGTGTATTGTATTCCAGAGCAAATTTTCACGACATTATGTGATGAATTTGAAAATTTTGCTGATTTTATGGAGTTGGAAGACAGCGCTAGATTACGTACTGCCGTATCTAACCATTCAGATGGCAACGACTTTACGACCGCGAAAGCACGCAAGATATTGAGCCGTGAGCCCGTCACTCTTGAGGCGACCGCAACAATCCAAGAAGCGGCTTTGTTGATGGCGGAAGAGGGCGTCACCGCTTTGCTTATTGTTCGGCCAACGGAAGAAATTACCGAAGATGACGATGACCAGCTATTGGGTATTTTAACCGACCGAGATCTGTGTATTCGAGTTTTGGCTCAAGGTATCGATACCAATATCCAAGTCAGCGAGGTGATGAGCTATGATGTGGTTTCCCTAGATTACAGTGCCTACGTGTTTGAAGCGATGTTAACCATGCTTCGCTACAACGTGCATCACCTGCCAATTTTGAAAAACAAAAAGCCGATTGGTGTGCTTAGCATGACGGATATCGTCCGCTACGAATCGCAGAACAGCTTGTTGCTGGTCAGTTCGATCTTCCAGCAAAATACAGTTGCAGACCTCAAGTTGGTTTCGCACCAAGTAAAGGACTGCTTCGTTCGTATGGTCAGTGAAGATGCAAACGCACATATGGTTGGACGTGCGATGTCGGTTATTGGCAGTAGTTTCAAGCAGCGTTTAGCAGAACTGGCAGAACAAGAACTTGGGCCTGCACCAATCCCTTACTGCTTAGTGGCAATGGGATCCATGGCACGAGATGAGCAGTTGATCGTCACTGATCAAGATAACGCTCTGATTCTGGATAACAGTTATGATCCAGATAAGCATGGTGATTACTTTGCTCAGTTTGCAAAATTCATTTGTGATGGTCTAGCTGAGTGTGGTTACTCCTACTGTACTGGTGACATCATGGCGACCAACCCTGAATGGCGTAAAACCCGTGCAGAGTGGGAAGAATGTTTCGCGAACTGGATTGATAACCCGACACCAGAACGGTTGCTAAATAGTAATATTTTCTTTGATTTGTTAGGTGTTCATGGCCGCGTTAAGTGGGCAGAGCAGTTAAGTGGATTTATTGTTCGTCGTGCGAAGAAGAACAATCGCTTCCTTGCATGCATGGCTTACAATGCGATTCGTCGTACGCCGCCGCTTGGCTTCTTCAAAGATTTTGTGATGGAGAAAGATGGCCGCCACAGAAATTCCATCAACTTGAAACGCCGTGGTACTGCGCCATTAGCCGATTTGATTCGTGTGCACTCACTAGCCATCGGCTCTCGCTCTCAAAACTCGTTTGAGCGATTGGATGACATCAACAATGCAGGGATTTTGCCAAAAGGGCGCGGCATGGATTTGAAAGATGCGATGGAACTGATTTACATGGTGCGTATTCGTCATCAAGCATTGGATATTGAGAATGGCGAAGAGCCGGATAACAATATTGAACCAGAGCACATGTCTGAGTTTGAACGCCGTAACTTGAAAGCTGCGTTTCAGATCTTAAGTAACGCCCAGAACTACATTAAGTTCCGCTACCAGAGAAGCAGTAAATAATGTGGTTTTCTAAAAGCAAACACGGTGATTTACCGCTATCCAACACAAGTCATACGCCAGAATGGTCAACGCTGTTTCAACAATTGGCTGCCCAAGCGAAAGATGAAAGGCTTAAGTGTTATTACTCCACACCAATCGTCAGTGGAGAAACATCGCTGAAAGAGGTGCCTTTTGTCGCTATGGATTTTGAAACAACAGGCTTAAATGCGGAAGAAGATGCGATTCTGACCATTGGTCTGGTGCCATTTACCATCGATCGCGTGCAATGTAATGGCTCTCGACATTGGGTAGTAAACCCAAACCGTGAACTTAATGAAGAATCGGTGGTGATTCATGGTATTACCGATTCTGAAGTGCGCAATGCTCCACAACTCGATCAGATTTTAAGCTCGATACTGGACGCATTAGCAGGAAAAGTGGTTGTTGTTCATTACAAAAATATTGAACGACAGTTCTTTAATAACGCTCTGTTAAACGCTATTGGAGAAGGCATTCAGTTCCCCGTAGTGGATACATTAGACATTGAATATGCCATTCAAAGACGAGAGTGCGCAGGGTGGATTAACAAGTTAAAAGGAAGGAAACCCGGTTCGGTGCGTTTGGGTCATGCTCGTGAACGTTATGGTTTACCAGTATATCAACCTCATCATGCATTAACCGATGCTCTAGCGACAGCAGAACTGCTCCAGGCACAATTGCAATACCATTTTGACCGAGATATGGCACTATCTTCAATTTGGCAATAAAAACTATTTGTCGCCCTGATAGTAAAATGCAATGCATTATTGGGGCGTTTAACGTTAAAATTACAAAGTAGAGCAACCTACCTAAAAAGCGACTCAAGACTCGCACATAAGCTTTGCAGTAAGTGACGCAAGAAAGCCATCACTCCAATTCCTACACTCGATTTTTATTTGGTCACGTATTTTAAGGAGATAAATCGTGAGCACCGACAATAACGGTGGCATTCAACGCCCCGATGGTAAAGTAAACGCGATTGACACTGACTATCAAATCGGTCAGGACAATGTAGCGTTAAAAGTAGGCCCATTTGGTCTCGATATCCATAACCGTGTATTTGCTATTTCAGGTATGTCGATCATCCTGTTCGTAGTGCTAACCCTCACTTTCAGACAACAAGTAGAACCGTTCTTCTCTGGACTGCGTAACTGGCTTGTTTCTAACCTTGATTGGTTTTTCCTTTCGGCTGGTAACATCTTCGTTGTGGTTTGTTTACTATTGATCGTGACGCCACTTGGCCGCGTGCGAATCGGTGGTACTGAAGCAACGCCGGATTACACTTATGCAGGTTGGTTAGCGATGCTATTCGCAGCGGGCATGGGTATTGGTCTGGTATTCTTTGGTGTGTCTGAGCCAATGTCTCACTTCAGTGCTGCACTTGGCGGTGTGAACGTAGAAAATGGCATTCGTACTGACTGGGCTCCACTAGGCGCAGCGCAAGGCAACACAGAAGCGGCTTCTGCACTGGGCATGGCTGCAACGATTTACCACTGGGCTCTTCACCCTTGGTCAATCTATGCGCTATTGGCTCTAGGTTTGGCGATTTTCTCGTTCAACAAAGGCCTGCCTCTAACGATGCGTTCTATTTTTTACCCACTTTTCGGTGAGCGCGTTTGGGGTTGGGTTGGTCATGTGATCGATATTTTGGCCGTTATCGCGACAGTATTTGGTCTGGCGACGTCTCTTGGTTACGGTGCTTCTCAAGCCGCTACGGGTCTGAACTTCTTGTTCGATATCCCAGTGAACAATACTACTCAGGTTGTTCTGATTGTGGTTATCACAGCTCTTGCATTGCTTTCAGTGGTTGCGGGTTTGGATAGTGGTGTTAAGCGTCTATCTGAAATCAACATGGGTCTTGCCGCACTGCTGCTATTGTTCGTGATCATCGTTGGTCCAACAATGGCAATCATGACTGGTTTCTTTGAGAACATTGGCGCATACCTTACAAATATCCCAGCACTATCGATGCCATTTGGTCGTGAAGATGTGAACTATTCACAAGGTTGGACTGCGTTCTACTGGGCTTGGTGGATCTCATGGTCACCATTCGTAGGTATGTTCATTGCGCGCGTATCTCGTGGTCGTTCAGTTCGTGAGTTCATCGTGTGTGTTATCCTGATCCCATCAACCGTGTGTGTGCTTTGGATGACGGCGTTCGGTGGCACGGCGATTAGCCAATACGTTAACGATGGTTACCAAGCGGTATTTGATGCAGAACTGCCACTTAAACTGTTTGCGATGCTAGATGTGATGCCGATGGCTGAAATTACGTCTGTCGTTGGTATCATCCTAGTTGTGGTGTTCTTCATCACTTCGGCTGACTCTGGTTCGTTGGTTATCGATACCATTGCTGCTGGTGGTAAAGTCGATGCGCCTACACCGCAACGTGTATTCTGGTGTACGTTTGAAGGTTTGGTTGCTATCGCTCTGATGCTAGGTGGTGGTTTAGCGGCTGCTCAGGCAATGGCGGTGACAACCGGTCTACCATTTACGATTGTGTTGCTTGTCGCTACAGTGTCATTGATAAAAGGCTTGATGGATGAGCCTCGTCCAAAAGCGAAATCAATGAAGAAAGCAAAAGCTTAATCTCTTCACCTTAAATATAAAAAACGGCATGCCTAGGCATGCCGTTTTTTTTTGATTGTTTGTTCCGTCAGTCCCACTTTAGTTGTGTCATCTCTGTACTCATTTACGAAATGTTTTGCATCGCACTATAAATACATTAGACCTCAAATTATTTTTTCTTTCACCATATACTTTTTCTATTGTGACTGGTGTCGCATTAATAAAGATTGATTGGAGGTTTGTTTGATTTTACCCCCAGAGTGATGCCCATAATATAAAGGAATTAATTAGAGCACGAAGGATATGTATCTACACATGATCACGTCAGCACCTTGGGTGATTTATCCAGAAATTGGAGAAGACCCAAGTCAAAAATGGATTTTTCGTGAACCACAAGCAACGGATGGTGATGACATTTACAGTTTGATCGCAGACTGTCCACCACTCGACATGAACTCTTCTTACTGCAACTTTCTCCAGACTACGCATTTCAGCAAAACCTGTATTTTGGTGGAACACAAAGGCAACGTAGCAGGCTTTATTTCTGGTTATCAAAAACCAAGCGAGCCTGATGTTCTCTTTGTCTGGCAGGTTGCCGTCTCGCCTTGGGCACGTGGAAAAGGTTTAGCATTTACTATGCTTGATAGCCTTCTAAAGCGAGATGAATTGGCGAAGATTAACGCCATCGAAACGACGATCACAGAAGAAAATGACGCGTCATGGGCATTGTTCAAAAAGCTTGATGCGCAAAATGGCCATTTTGGTGAAGTGACCACTTTTCTGGATGAAAAAGAGCACTTCAAAGGCAAGCATGATACAGAGTACCTGTATCGCATACCCCTCAAATAACCTTCACTCATTAGGAATCAAATAAACGGTCTCATCATGGATATTTTCAAAAAGCAGGAATCCAACGTACGTTCATACTCGAATAGTTTTCCAGTCGTATTTCGTAAAGCAAAAGGGAGTTGGCTGGAAACAGAACAAGGCGAGCGATACTTAGATTTCCTTGCTGGAGCGGGATCTCTAAATTACGGTCACAATAACCCAGTTCTTAAACAGTCTCTGCTTGAGTACATCGAAATGGATGGCATAACTCATGGCTTGGATATGCATTCAGAGGCTAAGGCGTCATTTTTAGAAGCGTTGGATCGCTTTATTCTGAAACCACGATCATTCGATTATAAGGTTCAATTTACAGGTCCAACCGGAACAAACGCGGTTGAAGCGGCACTAAAACTGGCAAAGAAAGTAAAAGGTAGAAGCACAATCGTTGCATTTACCAACGGTTTCCACGGTTGTACTGCCGGGGCATTGGCCGCAACAGGTAACCAGCACCACCGCCAAGGGGCGGGGTCAACGTTGAATAATGTGACGCGTATTCCTTTTGAAGGCTATGCAGGAGTAGACGGTCTCGCATTATTTGAAACCATGCTCAACGACAATTCTGCGGGTATGGATAAACCAGCGGCAGTGTTAATTGAAACCGTGCAAGGGGAAGGTGGCTTAAACGTTGCGTCCAACGAATGGCTGCAGCGACTGGCTCAAATCTGTAAATCAAATGACATTCTGCTTATCGTTGACGATATTCAAGCAGGTTGTGGTCGCACGGGTACTTTCTTTAGCTTCGAGCCATCTGGCATTAAACCAGACATCGTTACCTTGTCAAAATCGATTAGTGGTTATGGTCTGCCAATGGCCATTGTTTTACTAAGGCCAGAACTCGATCAATGGAAGCCAGGCGAACATAACGGCACATTCCGTGGCAACAACCACGCATTTGTAACGGCGACGAAAGCACTTGAGACGTATTGGTCTAATGGCGATTTTGAAACTCACATTAAGCGCTGTTCAGAAAAGATAGATGAAGTGATTCAACGCAGCATAAAACGTTTCCCGGAAATGTTTGTTCAACGTAAAGGACGCGGCATGATGATCGGTATTGAATGTCAAAATGGTCAACTTTCAGGAGACATTGCAAAAGCCTGCTTTGATAACGGTATGGTCATTGAGACAGCCGGCCCGAATGACGAAGTGGTCAAATTCTTCTGCCCATTGACGATTAGCGAGTCAGATCTAACTCAAGGTTTAGACATTTTTGCAGGTGCGGTAGAAACCATCGCAGCGAAACACTTCAAACAAGCATCGTAACAAGGAAAGAACAATGATCGTTAGAACACTCGACGAGTGTCGCAATAGTGAAAGACGCGTGGTATCGGACAACTGGGAAAGTGTTCGCATGTTATTGAAAGATGACAATATGGGCTTTTCGTTCCATATCACCACAATTTATCAAGATACAGAGACCCACATCCATTACCAAAACCATCTTGAGTCGGTATTCTGTATGAGTGGGGAAGGAGAGATTGAAGTGATCGGTGGGAAGACTTACCCGATCAAACCAGGCACGTTGTACATTCTTGATAAGCACGACGAACATTATCTTCGTGCGTATAAAAACAAAGAAATGGTGATGGCTTGTGTATTCAATCCGCCGATCACCGGCGCTGAAGTTCACGACGAAAATGGGGTTTACCCATTGGTCGATTAATTTCCCTCAATTGGGGTGAGTCTTCACCCCATTTCCCCTCTTTAAAATGACCAATCATTAAGGCCCTCTCATGACTTTTACCGTAGAAAAAATCGGCGGTACATCAATGACAGCGTTTGATGCTGTGCTTGATAACATTCTTTTACGTCCTCAAAATCCATATAACCGCATCTTTGTCGTGTCCGCCTACAGTGGTATGACGGACGCGCTGCTTGAATGTAAGAAAACCAGTAAACCGGGTGTGTATCAACTGATCGCTAAGCGTGATGATTCGTGGCAAGACGCGTTAGCCTATGTTGAAAGCCGAATGTTGCTGACCAACGAGCATATCTTTGCTGACCCAATGAATCGAATGCGTGCGGACAAGTTCATTCGCTCTCGTATTGCGGAAGCGAAAAACTGCATTTCCAATATTCTAGAGACCTGCCAGTATGGACAATTCTCATTGCGTCATTATCTCCCTCAAATTCGAGAATTTCTCTCTTCAATTGGAGAAGCTCACAGCGCCTACAATACGGCACTGAAACTCAAGAATATGGGTATTAATGCGAAGTTTGTTGATTTATCAGGATGGGATAATCAAGAACCAAGAAGCCTAGAACAATCGATCAGTGATGCTTTTGCCGATATTGATGTTAGTACAGAGTTGCCGATCGTTACTGGCTACGCGTACTGCAAAGAGGGTTTAATGCACACTTACGATCGTGGCTATAGTGAAATGACCTTTAGCCGTATAGCGGCGATCACCAAGGCGGATTTGGCGATTATTCACAAAGAGTATCACTTAAGCTCCGCTGATCCGAGGGTGGTAGGCCCTGAAAACGTTCACCCTATAGGTTCGACAAATTACGATGTCGCAGATCAATTGGCTAACTTGGGCATGGAAGCGATTCACCCCAATGCGGCAACGGGTTTACGCGAGAGCAGTATTGAACTGCAAATCAAGAACACTTTTGAGCCAGAGCATAAAGGAACACTGATTTCTTCAGATTACCGCCCTGACACCGATAGGATCGAAATTATTGCAGGTAAACAGAAGGTTTTTGCGTTGCACCTCTTCGATCAAGCAATAGTCGGCAAAGTGGATAATGTAAGTTATGAGCTAATGGAAATTATTTCTGATGCTCGTGTAAGTTTGATCGGTAAAGAGATGAACGCTAATTCCATAACTTACTATCTTGGCGGTAGCACAGAAAGCCTGAATAAAGTGTTGTATAAAGCGGAGAAGCGCTATCCTAAAGCATCGATTACAGGGCGAATGGTGGCATTGATTTCTGTAATCGGCTCGCAAATTGATACGAACAAAACCTTAGCCAAAGGTGTATTGTCACTGATGAACAGTGATGTTACCCCCATAGCGCTTCACTCATCCATGAGAAATGTAAACGTGCAGTTTGTGGTGGGAGATAGTGAATACCAACAAGCGATTTGTGCCCTACATGACGAGTTTTTTGAGAAAACGCCACAGGTCACTACATCATCTAACGTGGCATAATCAACGTTCATCTTTTAATGGTTTATGTGTAGTGATAAGTATGCAGAACCATACTTGGGGTGAACTATTACAGATAAGGAGCCAAATTAGGCTCCTCTTTTTAATTTGACCTCATTATCAACACAAGCAGCGGTTTTTTGCTTTGATCATTCAATCAGTGTGCGAACCAAATCTCCACCTGCTAATTCCTCCTTCATCATGCGGGATCGGTACGACTCCCACCATGTGGTCATGTCGATTCATCCGCTACAGTCCCACACTGTGAGATTTTCAAGTGTTACTATAAATAGTTTGTCTTTGAGACAGCCACAGTGCTCAATAGTATTTAAACAATGTTGACCGAACACTTTTTTAAAGGTGTTAAATAGGAAGTTTGCTTTATGCGTAAATCAGATAAGAAAATCGAAAAACAAATTAGTGAATATAAAGCCTTAAGGCTATGTTTGCCCTCTAATTTCAGGGCGACGAATGCCAGTTCGCCAATTTCAACTTACTGAATCATGCTCAGTCTATTCGGGTAATAAAAGTTTGCTCGTCATCCACAAAAGCGACAAAGCCGCCGTGATAGATAAACACTCGGCCACGCCCTTCGACTAGGCAGGCGAGCTGTGGGTTCAAATCTTCTTCGTTATCTTGGCTTTGAAAAGTGCCAGTATCCGTGATTACGCCGCGGAGTGTCGGCAAATATCCATAGGTGCGCTTGGCTTGATCTATCAGGCTCAATTCACTGGTACTAGAGAAACAAGCGGGAATCGAACCGGCGTCTTCAATAAATAGAGGTTTCAGTTCTTCAAAGGCGGTAATCACCAGCCAGTCAATGTCGTTTACATGATGGATAAACATAGGTGTTCTCGATAATTCTGGTTCGGAGATCTTATCACTATCGGGGAAGAACGTAGTAGAGATTTAGTTGTTAAAATCGGTAAACCAGTGCCACACCCAGACATGCACTAAGGTAATTTTAAACACGTTTTGATCGAGAAATAAGCCCTAACTCCTCGTGAAAATCAGTTCACTAATATGCTGGTAGCCCGAACCCTACGACTAATGTCTAACTGTCTGAGAAGATTTGTATTTTTTTGTTTGGTATAAAGCACTAGCAACTGAATTTCAAGGGTTCATGAACATCAGTCATCGAGTTCTTGTAGAAGAGAATATAGGCAACTACTCGCTTAATCTTCGTTTAGTGAGTAAATAACGTTGGTTGGAAAAACACACCTTAGAGTGTGAACGAAAGGAATCACTATGCCACTACACTACAGTGCTGACTTTGGAAATAAAAAAGACATGCTAGCTTGGGTGTTCTATTAACTTAAGTTAGAGGTTTCTATGAAGAAAGTATTATGGGAAATTATTTTTTCACTAATGTCGTTCGGCAGCATCGCTGCAATAATTGCTCCCAATGTCCCTACGTTGTTTTACTTGCTTGGGTGGCTCTATATTATTCTAATGTTAGGTGTTGGTGTTTTGACCCTATATGCTGAGCGAATTATAGCTTGGTGCGATAAAAAGTTAGGGAACACTAAGGATGATTAAATAGGGTGGTTCACTTGCCCTGAAATATACAAGGTCAGCAGTCAGTAATGTGCGGATTGTACCTTACTGACTGAGAAGTCTGTGCCCCAAAACGTGTTTCACGTCCATCAATCGAGAACATAATTATCTCACATTTCGACCAATAATTTCTTATGCCATATGTTCAAAAAAGGGATAACAAGCGCGTACAGTGTTCTCGGCTACTCAAAAACCTTTTATAGACCTCGTAATTTGCTCTTTCATTAATCTCAATGCCACTACAGTCATAGTTCACCTAATTCATCTGACAAGTATTGTCTCTCAATTTAGTGTCCAGCTCCATTAGACCAGTACACTCTGCTGTGTGTGATGGCGGCCAACATGTTAATCAGCTAACAAGATAGAGAGGCTGGAACACATCAACTTATTGTTATATCGTGGCTTTGAGGTCGATTGAGGATGGTGAGCGGTTAGTGGCAAGCGTCGAGAGTAATTCAAGTATTAAGAGTCAGTCATTCAAAAATCTAGAGATTAATTCAGCTTGGTTTGAAATGTTGGATGACTTTATTGCGCGTCATAACATACCCAAAGAGCAGATTTTCCCTAATTTGCAGCAATATCAACAATGGAAGCAGTCTCCCGTTGTCGATTATAGTGAATTAAAACAGTGTTTGAAGCGAATCGTTGATTACAATGATGATTATACCACTTTATTTTTGGCGGTGGACGGCATAACACCGATGAGTTTTGGCACTGTTGGTGTCATGCTGGCCTCAGCCACTGATCTGAGAAGCTTATTGAAGCTGATGTCAGAGTTTCAAGCTCTTTTTGGCGGTTCGCATCGTACCGTTTATAGAGAAACACCTCATGGTGAAGGGGAACTGTGGTTAATCGATAGAGCAATCCGAGATAATGATCTCCACAAAGAATTGATCATCCTTTACGGTGCTGCGCTACTTAAATTCATCCGTCTCTGCTGCGGAGATTCAAGCCTGACTGTACATTTCAAAATGTTGGATTGGTACATCGGAGAAGAGAACTTAAGAAAGTTTAAGCAAGTCACAGGGTGCGAAATGGATTATGGCCATAGCATGCGCCGAATTGCAATTAAGAAAAAAGACCTGACGAAGCCACTCAAATTCGCCAATAGCTCGCTACATGAGGCGACAAAAAAAGCCGCTTACGATGAACTTAAACTCAGTGTCGAAAGTAACGTCATCGCGCTTACACATAAAGCGTTCTATGACATTGGACTTAATAAAAGCACTCAAGAATCTGTGGCGCAATATCTCAATATGTCGTCACGCTCGTACAGCCGTAAACTTAAGCAATTAGACACTAGCTTTTCTGAAGTGCTTAAGCAGTATCGTTTGGAGTTTGTGCTAAAAGAGTTCGACAGTAACAAAGACAATTTGACCGAAATTGCTTATCAGCTGGGCTTTTCGGAGTTAAGTGCATTTTCACATGCCTTTAAACGTTGGACCGGTTTGTCACCCCGAGAAGCATTGAACCAGCATACCCCACGTTCATAGAGAATCTCTCACATTTTAGTATTGGCGCAAAATAACAAGTTAATGGCGCTGGAAAGCAAAGGCTAAACAACAATAGTTCATATAATTACGTCTAGATAGTAGAGGGTATGCCTATGAAAAGACGTGATTTTATTAAGACTATGGGACTGGCAAGTTCTGTTGCCGCAATCAGCACAATTGCACCGAGTGCGATGGCTGCTTCAAATGGTTCTGGCGCAAAAGTTCCTTTCGGTTCAACCAACTTAAACACTCCACTTGATGGCATTGCTATGGCAAACCTTGTTCGACAGGGCAAAGTGACACCACGTGAGCTTGCAGAAGAAGCTATCGCGAAGATCAAGCAAACTAATGGCGAAATCAATGCAGTTGTGAATGAGAGATTTGAAGCAGCATTAAAAGATGCCGATAAGATCAATAAGAATGCTCCATTTGCAGGGGTTCCTATATTGGTTAAAGACTGCGTTGATGTAGCTGGTGTACCGTCTACTAATGGTTCATACATGCTAAAAAACAATGTCCCTAAAACCTCATCAGATTTTGTCGTAGCTTGTGAAAGTGCAGGTTTCAATGTATTAGGAATGACGCATTCCCCTGAGTTCACTAGCTCCGCTTCAACTGAAAGCCTGCTGTTTGGTACGACGCGAAACCCTTGGAACTTAGCACGCAGCGCGGGAGGTTCTTCTGGTGGCGCGGGAGCTGCCGTTGCTGCGGGGTATACGCCAATTGTTCATGGTACTGATGGTGGTGGTTCTTGTCGGATTCCGGCATCAATGTGTGGAATTTTCGGCTATAAACCAAGTCGCAACCTACTGATCAGTGGTGCTGTTGGTACTGACGATTTCGTCTTAACTCACTCGTCCTTCATGTCGCGCTCTGTACGAGACACTGCGCTAGCAGCTAGCCTGACCGAAAACCATGTAAGAAGTAATAATCAGCATCAACGCGTACCACTAGGCTATGTTAATCAGCCACTAGAGCGTCCTTTACGTATTGGCGTGTCATTAAAAAACATGTTTGGCGATATGCCAGACAAAGATACTCAGGAGGCGATAGCCAACACGATCAAGTTGTTGCTTAGCCTTGGGCACGAGGTGATAGACGTCAATAATCCAGTGAATGGTCCTGAGTTTATGCTGCACTTCACCGCTATTTTTGGTAGTCGCTTAGGCCAGCTAGGTAAGATGGTTGAAGCTCAAACCCAAATGAAACTCGAAGAATCTAAGGTTCTAGGGTGGCCTACGGTTGGTTGGATTAGAGAGTTCGAGCATCACGCGAGCAAAAACTCGCACTACGTTGAGCAAGGCTTTGTGTATAAAGATGCGCTTGATACAAAACTGAACGAGCAGTTTTTCAAGTCTGTCGACCTTTGGCTAACCCCCGTTACTCCAGATAAGGCTCACGATCATACGCTAACAAACCCTAAGTTAAACAGTGATTTTGAAGTGTTTAAAGAGCAGAGTAATCGCGCACTGTCATTCACTCCTGTGGCGAATGTTGCTGATAATCCTTCAATCTCTGTTCCCCTCTATTGGACTCAATCTGGTATTCCAATCGGCAGTATGTTTACTGCTGGGCGCGGCAATGACAGAACATTATTCGAACTCGCTTATCAGCTAGAACAAGCTAGCCCATGGGCGCATAAAACTGCCCCGAACTACGTATAGGGAGCTTAAATGAATAAGTTTGTTTTTTTAGCTTCAGTTTGGGTACTTAGTACTAGCGTACAAGCGGATAACTGGCGTTTTAGTGGGTATACAACATTTGGTGATATCGAGGCGAATGGTTCAGATATTACCGCATCCTTAGAAGGGTATTACCACAGTCAAAATAGGCTAGGACGATTGACTCTAATGGGTGAAATCGATAGTGCGCGTATTGGTAATGTTCAAGCGGACACAACTCCATTTCAGGTGACGCAATTTGGTGTCGCACAACGTTTTCCTTTAGGTGAACAAGCGGCAATCACTCTGGGCTATCAAAACTTATTTGGTTTTGGAGAATCTTTAGAAAACCGCCCTTCGATTGCACTGCAATATGTTTTTCAAAACGGGATGTATTTGAGTCACAGGACGCGTTACCACCATACTGACTACAAGTTGTTAAACAGTACAACGCGGTTGGATAACGTTATTGGTTATCAGTTCAATGGATATGACGCTTACTTTCAACATATTCACTTTACAACAGAAGAACGAGATGACTTTCAACTCAGGCTGACAAAACTCAATGAAACCTTCTCTCCATTCGTTGAATTAAGAACTCAACAAGATCGTGAATATTCGGCTTTCGTTGTGGGTGTAAACCTAAATATCTAACGGATTTGGCAGTCTTACATGACTGCCTTTGAAAGAGTATCGAGATTAGTATGATGAAGAAAATACAAAGATTCTTATTGAGTCTGTTCAAAAAGCTTCTATTTATTGCCGTCTGTTTTGGTTTGGGCTGGTTTTTCCATTTAGGGGCTGAAATTAATGGCAAAGATATTCCTGAAGAGTACTTCTATAGTGGAGGCTATCCCGCTCCAATTGCACTAATGAATGCTGAATGGTTCATCGGATTTGCGTCCGTTTTAACCTTACTCATGGTTGTTTACTTATTAAAATTGGCGTGGGAGCTTCATGAAATTGCTGTTCACAAGGCGGAGAAAACCATGGCTGCACATGTCACGTTAGTATCTGCACTGACAATGCTTGGGTTATTCGTTGACAAGACATGGTGGATTTTCGCCATCATCATCGCTTTTACCAACTGGTCAGCATTGGGTGAATCATTTATTCGCCTGTCGAAAAAGGTTAAAGAGGAAGCTCAATCATGAAAGAGATGCTAATACCTTATATTTTGATTTGCTGGATCTTAGTCAAAATGGGGATCATTACATGGAATCTTCGCAATGCAGTGAAAATGGTTGGGGTTGGTTTGGGTATTTTGGTCGTGCTATTTCTTGGGCACCGTATGTGGTCTCCGGTCGATATGACCAACTCCACAACAGTCAAAGCCCCTCACGCGACATTGGCTCCCTTTATGATGATGCAAGTGGATCAAGTCTTTGTTGATCACAACCAAAAAGTGAAAAAAGGTCAGTTGCTTTATACGCAAGTGAGTGTCGACACAAAAAGCTCGATTGAAGCACTACAAGCAGAAAAGCAAGCTTTGAATGCACAAATCACAGCGCATGCAGCACAAAAGCTCGCGGATGAGCACGCCATCAAAAACATTGAAGCGAACTATAAGCGCTTAAGCAAAATGGGCAACTTTGCTGCAGAGCAAAACTTGGAAGATGTTCGAGCGAGACTTAATACGGCACGCGCAGCGGCAGCAGCAGTGGATGCATCGATTCAAGCTGTACGTTCGCAAATCACAGGGGTAGACGCACGACTAAAAACAGCACGCTGGCAAGACGATAGAAAAGAGGTTCGCGCGCCATTTGATGGCCAGGTTAGCTTAATTAATATTTCTGCGGGCACTATTTTTGGAGGGATCCACTTGTATGATACTTCACGAAAATTCGTAGAGATGCGTATTGCAGACCAAACCTATAACTTGATTGAGTCGGGTCAGTTTGCTGAGTTTTATGTCGATGCATTTCCAGGAAAAACCTTCCGTGGACGTGTCCATAGTGTGAGAACGGGCACCGGTGAAGCACAAGTTAGCCTAATGCCGGGTGATCAACACGTTCGCCAGCATATTGGTAATAACATGAGTGCTCACGGTCGCACGGTTCTTATCGAGTTTGATGAGAATATGAATGGTGGTTACGACATTCCGATTGGTGCGACTGGACAAGCTTGGATAAGTGCGAAGAAACCTGCAGCGGTCGGGTTTATCGATATGATTGGCGGGGCAACAATGCGTCTTACTGCAATGAAGTCGTATTTAATGGCCTTGTAGAAACAAGAGATGCGATAACTGAAAAGGTCTAGTTTTGGCCAAGGCATTTGGCTAATGTGGTGCTAACAAAGGAGAGGATTAGCTCTCCTTTGTTTTTCCATGGTATATAATCTTTTTCAATTGAAACCGCGTCTTTTGCGATTCCTAACCTCATCGCTGAGGTTGTTCCATCAGCGCCTTTCAACACAAAGTTCTAGAAAAGCCTATATAAGTCAGCCAGTTTGATAAGCATTTCTGGTTTATAAGGGCTGTAACCATACCAAACTCGACGATTGTTGGTTCCGCTAGAAAATGGTCGCTCAAACATGCGGCGGGATACCCACTGCTTTACAAATCATTTCAGGCTCAGAATCGGCGTACTCAAGTTGGGTGTATGTGGGGGGCCAATAGGTTTGATCGCCAGGCTTGCCTATAGTGCCACTATCCCCATCATAATCGCTTGGAATAATGCGTACCAAATAACGCCCATCTAGATTATGCACTGCGTACATCTTATCTTCAGTAGTGTAAGGTGATTGGGCGGTTTGACCTTCGGTCTTGGCGGTTTCAAGCCTTTCTTTGACCGCCATCATTCGCGGTGTTCAACTTCTTCCATGCTCTAAGGGAAAGCGGGTAATGTCGCTTCATTTGGGCCACGCTAGCCCTGATCACCAATGAGTAAAGTCGCGTTTCCAATGACAATTGTACCGCCATGAACTGTACTGTCATCAACACGAGCTGCCGCTTTACCATTAATTTGACTGAGCTAGAGCCTTCTTTTATTGGATCTGGAGGCCCACCACAAACTAACTTATCACCTTCATGAGCAGCAGGAAGTCCACCAACGTTTCAGTTCTTCCTGAACCCTACTAAATATGACTGCCAAACTTCATGTTGACCAAAAACACTGGGAGGAGGTCATCATGAGAAAATTAACTTCTGGAAAATGCAGTGGCATCAAAAGACCATTTAAGCTTGAAGAGATCTGGCGGATCAGAACTAGGCTGGAGATTGAAAACGATCATCAAGAGCTGGGCTGCAAAACTGGGATTGAATGCTGACTATTACGGCACACATTCCATGCGCCGCACCAAAGCCACTTTAATCTATGCCAGAACGAAAAACATCAGGGCCGTACAGCTCTCTTGGATATTCGAAGCTAGATAATACTATTAGATACCTCGGAGTTGAACTAGAAGACGCTCTGAGACTTTCTGAGCAAACGGACTGCTAGAAGGACGGATACAAGCTTTTCATACATGTGTGCTGACGGGGCATAAAACACAAAAATTCCCAAATTCTTTGTTTCAGGGCTAGTTTCTAGCTACTCATCATTGAATATCATTTTCGAATCGAGAGTGGTCATCGATGAGTAAAAACATTTATTGGCATTGCAGTGAAGTCAACCATTTCAATCCAATCAACACGTTATAGTGTTTTGAATATTTCATCGATTGGTAATCTAGCTTTTGGCAACCCGAAATTATAATCTTCATCTTCTTTCGGATATCCCATAGCTAAGGCTACCTCACAAACAAAGCCATCTAATTCTTCTTCGAACGCTTGTCCTATCAGGGCCGTATCGACTCCCTCCATGGGTGTGGAACCAATTTCCAATCGAGCCAAGGTGTGCAGAGCATTCCCAAGCGCCAAATACATTTGCGCTTTAGTCCAATAGCCGTTGTAGCCTGCATCATCAGTGTTCACTTCCGCGAACGAGAAGCCTCCGTTTAGCATATTGTCATACATGTCTTCCGGCAGATGGCCGGAGTCTACTTCAACATCTACGCAATGCGCATATTGCTCTTTCGTGAACTTAGGGTTGTAGGCAAAAAGAATGACATGAGATGCCTCAAGGGCGTGGTGTTGATTGAATTGATACTTGATAGCAAATGTGTTGTGGAAACGCTGTTTGGCCTCGTCACTTTCCAATAACAAAAATTTCCAAGGTTGGGAGTTAATGGATGAGGCTGACATCCGAATCGCTTCTTTAATTATCTCAATTTTATCTAAAGGAATACGCTTACTGGAGTCATACTGCTTAACGGTATAGCGAAAGTGCAAATCTTTGATGATTTGATTCATTGTATGTCCTTATTAGGTGTTTGATTTTCTATTAAAGCCTAGTACAAAATATCAAGTTTAAATATTTGAACTGCTCCACAATACTGGACATCAAGTTAAGCGACTTTTGATACTTGTAGTTATCCATAATTTACCAATTTGGTAAAACACTTGTAACCCTCCCTGGATTAGTGGCACTCTAACTTAGAGTTTTTCCTATTCTCACACCTTGCTAAATACTCCCAGGGA